>NZ_VBWP01000004.1 GCF_005771635.1 Culicoidibacter larvae
AGTTACAATCACAACTGCATCAAGTCTCAATGTTGATTATTTGAATGGTATTTATGAAAATGATCAATTGAAAATTCAAGCGAAGACAACTGTAGGATTTGAAAATCAATCAGTTGATGTGTCAGCTTCAAATATAACTGCTAAGTATATTAATCTAACAACTGGCAAACAAATGACTGCAGTTGTTGGTGCGACAACAAAGTCAGGAATAATCAATTATGGTATATATCTTTCAGATTTAAATGTAGGTGAGTATGAAATCGCAACTCAATTTTCATCAACACTTACTTCAAGAATTATGACTAGTTCAACGGAACAAACAAGAATCGTTTTGGGTACTAGTGGTAAGATTGCGACAGTATATCAAATTGATGGTAAGATGCGTATTACAGTGAGTAATATGAGTGTGGATTTTATTGATGGAATAATTCAAACTGGAACCTTAATAATTCAAGGTAACTCAAAAATCGGTACTAGTAATTTAACAGCAGCACAGGTGAGCGCTAAACTTGTTAATACAAAAACCGAACAGGAAACACCACTTGTTGTAGGAGCGACCACAGTAGCAGGAAAAATTAATTATGGATTAGACATAAACAAATGGACAGCTGGAGAGTATGAAATCCTGCTAACTAGTGGTAGTGACCAAACCTGGATGTCGAATACTACAAACACTCAGAAGACAGTTTTACTTGACGCAAGTACAAATAAAATTGCGGTTATTGGGCAAAACAATAATCGTTTGCGAGTTACAATCACAACTGCATCAAGTCTCAATGTTGATTATTTGAATGGTATTTATGAAAATGATCAATTGAAAATTCAAGCGAAGACAACTGTAGGATTTGAAAATCAATCAGTTGATGTGTCAGCTTCAAATATAACTGCTAAGTATATTAATCTAACAACTGGCAAACAAATGACTGCAGTTGTTGGTGCGACAACAAAGTCAGGAATAATCAATTATGGTATATATCTTTCAGATTTAAATGTAGGTGAGTATGAAATCGCAACTCAATTTTCATCAACACTTACTTCAAGAATTATGACTAGTTCAACGGAACAAACAAGAATCGTTTTGGGTACTAGTGGTAAGATTGCGACAGTATACCAAGTTGATGGTAAAGTGAAGGTAAAAATATCAACAATTTCCTCGGACTATTATACTGTATTTGAAGAGGGGGGACTTTTGAAAGTACAGGCAGTAGATACTAAAATATTTACTGATAGTGGTTCAAGCTTATTAAGTGCATCGCAAATATCAACAAAGTTAATTAATATTTCTAACAATAGTCAATTAACGATGAAGGTTGGAGCAACAACAAAACCAGACTTCATTAACTACGGAGTGTATTTAAATGATGTGAAGCCTGGGACGTACGAAGTTTTGGTTACTTATGGTGACCACAAACTAACGATGACTAACTATAATAATAGACAAAATAAAATAACTTTAAGTTCTGGAAAAGTAGTTACGACAAGTACGGTTAATGGGAATTTAAGAATTACAATCACAGACACTCAAACTATACTTCATAAACCTGCTTCATCAGGAATTATTTATTGCTTATTAGAGACGTGCTATGGTGAGGACTATGGTGGAAGACATAATGGTAATGATATATCAAATAATGGTGGCGCTACTGTGTATAGTATTTCTAATGGAGTGGTCGATATGGTTGGCTACGTTGGTTCCTTGGGGAATATGGTAGGAGTAAAGTATAGAATTAATGGTGTCGATTACTATGTTATATATGCACATCTAAGAGATTATACTGTTTCAGCTGGTCAGAATGTGTCAGCAGGACAAATTCTTGGATATGTTGGAAAAAGTGGTGGACAAAGCAACGAGCATTTACATATTGAAATAATAAGAGCTACATATTATATTGGAAATCCAGATGAACGCAGAATATATGCAAGACCGCTTACAGAGTTGTTTCCAAATTATAAATTAGGATTATGGATTTGACTCTAAATCTTATTGAGACTAAAACCCCGGGATGCCTTGAGTATCCCGGGGTTTTAGTTTGCTTAAGGAAATTGTAAGAATATCGTATGTTGGTATTAAAGTATTACGTTGTCTGGTGTGGTTTAATTAGGACACAGGAGTGAAATGTAATGCAAAGAAGAGACAGAAGAAGAGTGAAGCGGCGGTTGAAAGGTCCGGTAAAATGGGGAATCGCGATTGTGGTTACTGCGGTTGCCATTGCCAGTGGTTATAGTTGGGTGGTGCTAAGCAAGACGGTGAGTCTGGAGGCACCGCAGGTGGTGAGCGAAGTGAAGAGTAGCAAGCCGCTGCCGAATGTATATAGTCAGGCTTTTGTGTTGCTTGATGCGCGTAATAATAGTGTGGTTGCCCAGAAGGGTGGCGAGGATAAGATTTATCCGGCGTCATTGGTGAAGATGATGACGGTGATTTTAGCGATTGAAGAGAGCCGCGATTTGCAAGAACGAGTGACGCTCTCGGCAGATATCTTTTCTTATTTGTTTACTAATGATGCTTCGGTTGCTGGATTTTCCAGTGGTGAGGTTGTGCCAGTTATTGACTTGTTGTATGGCGCGATTTTGCCTTCCGGTGGTGATGCGGCGCTGGGATTGGCGGAGCATGTCAGCGGGTCGGAGACCGCGTTTGTTGGGTTGATGAATCGTAAAGCGGAAGCGCTGGGGATGAAGTATACCCACTTTACTAATGCTAGCGGATTGCATGATGCGAATCAGTATAGCACGGTTAGCGATTTGGTGATATTGATGCAATATGCTTTGCAGAATAATACTTTCAAGCAAGTAATCAGTACGCCGGAATATACCACCTATGAAGCTGATGCGCACGAGGAAGGTTTATCTTTTAGCAGCACATTCTTCAATATGGCAGATAACCGCTTAGCAAAAGGCAAGTTTATCGGCGGAAAAACCGGGACGACTGATGAGGCTGGGCTGAATCTGGCGTCGGCAGTTGAAGTAAATGGTACTACTTATATCTTGGTGAGTGCCGGTGCTAAGGATGATGGTAATAAAAATCAATATGAGGATGCAATTACTATTTATAATGCTTATCTTTAAGTGGAAGAATTGTTGAAGAGGGTGCTGCCGGTGGCAGCACCCTCTTCTTTCTTTTTTCGAAACATAATTGCTTTCTTTTGAGTGGTGTTTTTGGTATAATAAGCGACAGGAGAAGTGATAAGTATGGAGCAGTATAAAGCATTATGTCGCTATGTTTTGGCGCATGGTAAAGAGAAGAAAGACCGCACTGGTACCGGTACAATCAGTACTTTTGGTTATCAAATGCGTTTTGATTTAAATGAAGGATTTCCAATGGTTACAACTAAGAAGTTACATTTGAAATCAATTGTTCATGAGTTGCTTTGGTTTATTCAAGGGAATACAAATGTTCAGTATTTACAAGATAATGGAGTCCGTATTTGGAACGAGTGGGCTGATGAGAATGGTGATTTAGGTCCGGTTTACGGGCATCAGTGGCGGCATTGGACTGGCAGTGATGGTGTTGAACATGATCAGTTAGCAACTATTGTTGATGATTTAAAAAATAATCCCTTTTCACGTCGGCACATTTTGAGTGCTTGGAATGTTGGTGATTTGGATAAAATGGCATTACCGCCTTGTCATGCTTTTATTCAGTTTTATGTTGATCCTGATATGAAGCTTTCTTGTCAGTTATATCAACGTTCTGCTGATATTTTCTTAGGTGTGCCATTCAATATTGCATCATATGCGTTGCTGACAATGATGTTAGCACAAGTATGCGGTTTAGGATTAGGAGATTTCGTTCATACTTTGGGTGATGCTCATATTTATTTAAATCATCTTGAGCAGGTGAATGAGCAATTGAGTCGTGAACCGTATCCATTGCCAAAAATGCTTTTGAATCCGGATATTACTGATATTGACGGATTTACGTTTGATGACTTTGAGTTGGTTGATTATCAATCACATCCGCATATTCCCGGAAAGGTGAGTGTTTAGATGATAGCTTTAATTGTTGCTGTAGATCGAAATCTGGGTATTGGCTGCAAAAACCGTTTACCTTGGCACTATCCAGAAGATTTGCAATATTTTAAGAGAATGACGTTAGATTCTACTGTAGTTATGGGTTATAATACCTATTTATCAATCGGTAAGCCATTACCAAATCGCCATAATGTAGTGGTTACTAATGATACTTCATTACAAATTGATGGCGTTGAAATGGCTTATGATTTAGTTGACTATCTCAATGATTATAAAGATAGTGATGAGCGCATTTTTATTATTGGCGGAGCAAGTATTTATGAACAAAGTTTTGCGTACGCTGATGAATTATTTATCACTGAAATTGATGATGAATTCGCTGTTGATACGTATTTCCCAAATTATAAAACTGATGCTTTTGCACTTGAGAGCGAAGAAGTCTCAGGAATTTTACATTTTAAAAAATTTAACCGAGTTTCAAAATAGGAGGAACTAAGGGTGCTCTATTCAATATTAATGTTCCTGGCTTGGTTTCTGGGAATTATAGTTGCTTTATTTTTATTTTTCTGGGCATTAGCTTTTGTTTTACGATTACCTGTTTTTTCGATAAAAGCACAAAATTTTATTGCTAAAATTGGGTTTCCGTTTTTAATCTTTTTTATGCGGATTAAAACTGTGGTTGTTGGCCGTGAAAATATACCAAAAATTTATCCGGAAGGGTATTGCATTGTTTCCAATCACCAAAGTGCCTATGATATTGGTGCCTTAGTTGCTCAATTTCCTGATCCGGTTGCATTTATTGCAAAGAAGGAGTTGCGACAAGTACCTTTTTTAGGTTCATGGATGATTACAATTGGGTGTTTATTTATTGATCGAAATAATATGCGCCAATCATTGGATACAATAACGCGTTTGGGTAGCCAGAAAGTACGTGATGGTCAACCGATGATTATCTTTCCGGAAGGAACCCGGAATCGACAAAATAAATTAGGGAAATTTCGTCCCGGAAGTCTACGGATGGCGACTGAGGCGAAAGCACCGATTGTTCCGGTGACAATGGTGAATAGTTTTATGGCATGGCGGGGCTATCCGTTTAAAAGTCAGACAGTTACGATGCATGTTCATCCAATTATTCCCTACGAAACATATAAAGATATGAAAATAACTGAACTGTGTGATATGATTGAGGACATTATCGCCAGTAGTTTACCAAATGAGGAATAAAAAATGCTCCGAAATCGGTTTTCGATTTTGGAGCATCAAAATTATATAAGAAGCATAAATAATATTAGTTGAATATTTCTTCAGGGGATACCATTAAAAGATTGGCGATTTTATTAGCCATCTCATAACTTAATGTGCGCTTCTGGTTTTCAATCTGCCAGTAATAACTGGTACTGATTTTTAGCTTTTCTGCCATATCTGCACAAGAAAGACTGCGTTTTTTTCTAAGTTGAATTAAGTTCATATACATATTTGCACCATCCATCTTTTCGTCTATTTGACTATTTATTGCTTTAATTATAGCTTATAAGGCTAAAAGTATTCAATGCTTTTTGTTAAAAGTTTAGAATATTATATTGGGGAAGATGAGAGAGTATGGGATTAGGTGAATAGGTATGAAAAATAATTTGCGTTTTTTGCGACGGCAGAAGGGTTGGACTCAAGATAAGTTGGCAAAGAGCCTTGGAACAAGCAATCATAGTATTTCTTCATATGAAATTGGCAAGCGTGATATTCCCAATGATTTATTGGTGAAGTTAGCAGATATATTTGATGTCTCAGTCGACTATTTGCTTAATCGTGGTATGGAGTTACATGAGGTTGGCGGAGAATACAAGACCAATCGGGATATTATTTTTGAGCGGTTAATGGAGTATCCGCAAATTTATATGTATTTATTAGATAGTAAGCCGGAAGATATTCGGCGCTTGGCGCAATTTTTATCTTCGGTGCAAAATAAAGGATAAGGGCCAATCGTAAGATTGGTTTTTTTATTTGAAATAGTTGAAAAGCGGCGGTCGGTTGGACCGCTGCTTTTCTTTTTTTCTCCCTTGGAAGAAACACTTTAAGCTTTGTTTAAGTTTCGCTTAGTATACTTAGGCGGAAGCGAGGAGTGTGGGTGTTGTGAGTCGATATAAATGGTTGAATGTCATTGGTTTTATTTTAGTGAGTTTGTCTATAGCTTTGGTTACCGTTTTAAGTGTACAAGCTTTGTTTAACAGTCCTGAGAGTGAGGTTTTGGCGCAAAGCAGCAGTGTGGCTGATTTGCTGGATGATAATGAGGATGCAGAGCCGGTTGAAAGTTTGCTGGTTAATGGCGGTCTCTTGTATGTTGGGGACGCATATTTACAGACGCCTTATGTTGATGTTGCTGCTAATAGCACCAATGGTAAGTATTATGTGCTGATTTCTCAGGAAGAGGTGTATTATTATACACGTTTGGATGCCGGTGATGCGGGAATTAGTTTTGCTGATGTTGCCGATGGACTGTATACGCTAAAAACTGAAACCGATGATGCTTTGTCACAGATTTTATACGTTGGGGAAACAAAAACATTGAGTTTCTATACTGTTCGGGTTAATGGCTATGCTAAGAAGATAATTATTGAGGCGACAAAGGATAGTGTGTTAAAGATTGTTGTATCGACTGTTGCTGCTGATAGCTTTGATGATGCTGATATAGTTTTAGACCCGGGACATGGAAATATTGTTGGCAGTGAACAGCCAGGGGCGTGTTCTGACTATATTGATGCGGCATATTTTGGTGGTAGTTGTGAACGGGAAGTAATGCTGGTGGTGAGTCAGTATATTGGTGAACGGCTTGAGGACCACGGTTTGGTTGTTGATTATACCCGAACCAGTGATGATACTGCCTACGAACCGACTAGCGGATATACCAATGCTGAGTATGATCGTGATGATTGGGAATTTACTAAGGCAGATGAGGTGGCTAAGACAACGACAGTACTGGCTAGTAATGCTAAGTTGTCGCTTTCACTGCATTTTAATGAGAGTGACGCCGGTAATCAGGATTTGGATGTTTACCAGTCAATATTTAAGTTAGACACGGCGGTTAGTAGCGCAAAGGCTGGGGTACAGGATAATATTGGTGAAGACTTGCAAAACGCGCTCAAGACGTCAAATAGCGGCGATATTTACTTGCTTGAACGTGATTATTGTTTAGCTTATGATGCGACTGAGGAAGAGGAAGATTGTACATGGGGCGAGTATGATTATTATTATCCGATTCGTGAGTATGGCGGTGCATTTACTAATGCTATGTACATGGACAATAATATCGCGTATAATACCTATGAAGTGAGTCCGGAAGCGCTACTGATTGAATTATTTAATGGTGCTAATAGTGAGGAAGTTAAGCAAATTGAATATAACTTGCAATATCCGAACGCTAACTCTAGGTTGGAGGCAATTGTGAAGGCAATTGTTGAACATTATGGTGTTGATTATGTTGGGGTATAAAGCTAGGAAAAAAGCTGACTAAAGTCAGTTTTTTTCTAATTTTGACTGCCTTTTTCAGAAAGTGAAAAAACTGTTGATTCTAAAAAATTCAGTGGTATGATGAGGGTATCTTGCACAGTTAGCTGACGCAAAATTTTAAACAGGAAGGTGTTCTTATGACACAAGTGAAAAAAGGATTTCCGCAAGGATTTTTATGGGGTGGAGCGACTGCTGCCAACCAAGTTGAAGGTGCTTACGATGTCGATGGTAAGGGGTTAACAACGGCTGACTTAGTGAAGTTTGTTCCTAAGGAAGAACGTACTGGGGTTATGTCTTTGGATGTGAATAAAGCACAGATGGAAGCAGCATTAAAAGATGTAGAAGGTAATTATCCAAAACGTCGCGGGGTCGATTTTTATCATCATTATAAAGAAGATATTGCTTTGTTTGCTGAAATGGGATTTAAAGCATATCGGATGTCAATTGCTTGGGCGCGTATTTTTCCTAATGGTGATGATGCGGAGCCAAATGAAGCTGGACTGGCTTTCTACGATGATGTTTTTGATGAGTTGGCAAAATATGGTATTGAGCCAATCGTGACGATGTCTCATTACGAGATGCCAATTGCTTTAACATTGAACTATGGTGGTTGGGCAAATAGAAAATTAATTGATTTCTTTGATAATTATGCACGTACTATTTTTAAACGGTATAAAGGCAAAGTAAAATATTGGATGGGTTTTAATGAAATTAATGTTATTGCTTTAAGTCCTTATACTGGTGGCGGTATTCTAAGTGACACTGAGAATGCTGATAAACTTGCATATCAAGCGGCGCATCATCAATTTGTAGCAAGCGCGCTTGCTAAGAAAGCTTTATTGGAAATTGATCCTGAAGCTAAAATGGGATGTATGTTAGGGCGGATGACGACTTATCCGGAAACTTGTAATCCTGAAGATGTGTTAAAAGCACAATTCTTAGATCACTTCAATCTTTTCTATGTTGATGTATTGGCGAAAGGTATTTATCCGGAGTATTTAGATGCTTATTTTGCGGAAAATAATATTACAATTGAAAAAACAGATGAAGATTTAGCTTTAATCAAAGCATATACCGTTGATTATATTTCATTCAGTTACTATATGTCACTTGTTGCCAGCAGCAAAGGCGGCAAAGAAATGACTGTTGGGAACTTGATGAGCGGCATCAAGAATCCTTATCTTGAATCGAGTGACTGGGGCTGGCAGATTGACCCGGTTGGATTGCGAATTACTTTAAATCATTTCTATGATCGTTATAATTTACCATTATTGATTTCTGAGAATGGCCTTGGTGCTCATGATGTTGTTGAAGCTGATGGCAGCATTAATGACGATTACCGCATTGATTACATGCGTAAACACATTGAACAAATGGAGTTAGCTATTCAAGATGGTGTTGATTTATTCGGATATACAATGTGGGGACCTATTGATATTATCAGCGCCTCAACTTCAGAAATGAGTAAGCGTTATGGATTTATTTATGTAGACCAAGACGATTATGGTAATGGAACGCTTAAACGTTCGAAGAAAAAATCATTTGATTGGTATAAAAAAGTTATTGCTACGAATGGTAAAGATAGATAAAGTTGAAAAGCCCGCGGCCTTTGTGCCGCGGGCTTTTGAATCCGGTCATAACCGGATTTTTTTGACATGGAAAAATGGAGAGGATATAATTAGAAATAATTATGGAGTGTGATACTTTGAATATTTCTAAGGAAACGTATAATCATGAATTAAATTATCTGGCTAAAATTGTTGAGAACTGGGATGCTCATGCTGATTCTAAACATATTTTTGATCGGTTTATTAAGAAACTAATTGCCAGTGGCTGGCATAATGATGCCATTTATGATTTGCTTATGGATATTGATAGCGAAGGTATTTTTACAGCTAGTGGCGATGCCAGTGATTATATAGATGATGCAGTTACGGTATTGAGAGGTAATTTATATCGTAAATAAAAAAGCGGCAACCTTGGTTGCCGCTTTTTCCTATTCTACAGATTTAAGAGCTTCTATCATATCAACTTTGCGTAATTTGCGGTGGATTAAGACCATAACTACGAGTGAGAAGAAAAAAGTAATCAGTGCTGAAATAATATAGTTAGTCATTAAAATCGGGGGGCTGAACATGATTGCTTCCGGCGGTAACATGGTGATAATAAAGTAATGCATAAGCCAACCAAGTCCATAACCGATAAGAATACCAAATCCGGTTAGGAATAGTGTTTCACGGTAGACGTACATGGTTACCTCTTTTGGGTAGAAGCCAAGTACTTTAATTGTTGAAAGTTCGCGAATTCGTTCAGAAACATTGATATTGGTTAAGTTGTAAAGGACTACCAGTGCTAAGAGCGAGGCACAGACAATTAATACAACGATAACGGTATTAAGACTGCCAAGAACCGCGTCCATAGCTGTACTCAAGTAATTTGATTGAATGACCGTAAGAATGGTCTTGTCTTGCATCAGTTCACTAGAGAATTCGGCTTCATGTGATTTGCCATCAGCAGTTAATTCTATGAATGAGGCGTTGACTTTTGGTGTCTCGCCAAAGACGGTTTCATAGTATGCCGGTGAAAGATAGATTGAGTGACCAATATACATTTCGGCTATTTCGCTAATCTGTACTTGGAATTTTTCGCCACTATCATTATCAATGATTTCAACTGCATCACCTGGGCCAATACTAAGTTCAGTGGCAATTTTCTCGCTGATGATTGCACCGGTATCAGAAAGTGTATATTCTTCATGAGAATTTCGATCACGCAAGGTAATGAATTCTGGAAGGTCGCTACTCTCTTGTGGCGTTACCAAAGTGATTGTTTGAGTCGTATTGTCAACTTTGATATTGTAGTTTTGATAAGTGATTGGCTTACTTGCCGTTACGTCAGAATTTTGTGCAATCGCGCGAGTTTCCTCAGCAATTGCACTGTCCGTTGCATCATCTTTGTAGACGGCAGTTAAATCGTAGTGATATATTTCACCGTATTGTTTATCTACAATACCAGTTAAGGAGTCTTTGATACCAAAGCCAGTAATCAGCAGGGCAGTACAGCCGGCAACACCGAAAATGGTCATAAACATTCGTTTCTTGTAACGGAATAAATTGCGGGCAGTTACTTTATAGTTAAATGACATCCGCTTCCAAATGAAGGTCATTCGTTCAAGGAAAATGCGGTTGCCGCTTTTTGGTGGTTTTGGTCGCATTAACTCGGTAGCATTGTCTTTCAAATCGCTGCGGGCCGAGAAGATTGCTGCTCCAGTTGTACAAAGGATTGCGATGGCAATACCGATAAAACTGTAGAGCCATGAAATCGTGATGCTGAAGGAACCGAAATTATAATTGGTGGAGTAGGCGGTAAAGATAATGTTTGGCAAGATAGTATGACCTAAAATAATACCAATCAATGCGCCAACAATTGCTGCAACAGTACCATAAATAACAAATTTCTTCATAATCGAACGTCGTTCATAACCAAGCGCTTTTAAAGTACCCATTTGACTTCTTTGCTCATCAACCATTCTAGTCATTGTTGTCAATGAAACTAAAGCCGCAATAGCGAAGAAGAATACCGGAAAGACATTAGATAAAACGTCAATTCGGGTTGAATTTTCATAATATTGAGTATAGCCAGTATTATCATCACGGGTACGAGCCGTGTAGACCGGTAGTTTTAATGTAGCTAAGTCTTTTTTAGCATCAAGCAGTTTGATTTCGGCATCAGCCAATTTACTTGCTGCTTCCGGACGCGCATCGGCCCAGGTTGTTGCTTTTTCATTAAATGCTGCTTCACTGCTTGCTAAGGTGGCAAGACCGCTATTGATTTGTGCCTGAGCAGAATTAATTTGTTCATAGTAAAGTTGTGAGTTGGCTTCGTAGACTTGATAGCCACTTTGATAGGCAGCGAGTCCTTGGTTATATAATTGTTTCGCTGCTTTAAGCTCAGCTGATTTAGCATCAAGGGTTGCTTTTACTTGTTGCAATTGTTGCGCCTGAATATCGAGTTGGGCTTGAGTAGCATTTAATACTTGCCATTCACCATTTAATGTTGCTTCTTGATTTTGCCAAGCAACCAAGTCTTGGTCATATTGACTTTGATCAGCTTGTAATTGACTTTGCTCGGTAGCAAGTTCCTGATCTCGGTTTTGTAAATCAATTTTACGTGCATCTAATAATGCTTGTAAAGCTTGAATTTCTGGGGTATCGCCTTCTTGTTGGCGGCGATCATTTAAAGCGTCTTGATCAGTTTGCCAAGTATTCCATGCAACAGTTTGTGATGCTAAATCATTACTTAAGCTAGTTGTGCGATTTTGTAAATCAGTTTCAGTTGCAGCTAAGGTAAGAGCATCAGCATCAAGCTGTGACTGACGTGCAGTCAGATCAGCACGGGTTTGATCAGCTTGTGCCTGTGCGGCAGCAAGTAATGACGCTGCGGCATTGTATTGTTCAGTTGCTTGATTCAGTTGCACTTCACCGGCAGTGATTGCCGCTAAACTTTCATCAAGAACAATTTTCGCGTCGCTCAACTTCTTGCTGCCGGCTTGCAGTTCGGCAAGCCCGGCAGCCGCTTTTTCATCCAAAATAGTTTGTGATGATGATAGCTGAGCTTTGGCAGCATCTAGTTCTGCGGCACCATCATTAATAAGTGCATCAGTGTCAGTAATTTGCTGGCGGCCATCACGAATTTTTTTCTCAGCATCAGCAATTTCGGTTTGGGCTTCACGTTTGATTGATTGTAGCCGTAATTCCGGACGCGGTTTCAATGCGACTTCAACATCAGTTGTGTGCTGGGCAATTAAATCAGTGTATTGATCGCTGTATGCGGGGATGTTAGCTGTATCAGTAAAGGCGAGGCGGGCAATGGTGTAGACCGGTAAATCAAAGTCAACTTCAGGAACAACGCCAAAAGTATTCAAAGTACCGCTGCCAACCGATGTTTGACCTAAACGAGTAGTTTCGACGAATTCTGGTGAGCGAACAAAGCCGACAATAGTAAATTGATTACGAGTTAAAGTCTCCTTAATTGGTTCTTGCTCGTTATCATAAAGCGTTATTGTTTCACCTAATTGGTAATTATTTTTCCCGGCGAAGTTACTATCAAGAGCAATTTCACCGCTTTTTGCCGGCATTCGACCATCAGTAACTTGGTATTGCGAAAGTTCATCAGTTTGTGAAAAGATACGGGCAGAATGACCATCTGTATCAATTAACGCATCAGTAAAATAACCATACTCGGCAGTTTTAAGTCCGGGTACAGCATCGATAGCTTTCTGATCATCTTCATCCAAACCATAAGTTGAAATAACTGACATATCGGCCAGTTGATATTGCTGATAATAGGCATCGGCAACATTACGCATACTAGGGCCGGTCACTTTTAACCCGATAAACACAAAAACGCCAAGCGCAATAAGTGCTAATATTGAAAGAAATCGGGTCTTGGAACGCATGATTTCGCGGACGATATCTTTATTTAATGCAGATTTTCTCATAGTAATTTGATACCTACCATTCAATTGTGTCTATTGAAACCGGATGTGGGTTAAGGTGTTCGCGATACACGTGGGCATCGCGAATCTCAATAACACGATCAGCAATCGGGGCAATTGCGCTGTTATGAGTAATAACGATGACGGTCGTCCCGGTTTTCTTACACGTATCTTGCAGTAATTTTAAAATTGTTTTACCGGTTTTATAGTCAAGCGCCCCGGTCGGCTCATCACAAAGTAAAAGCTTTGGATTTTTTGCCAACGCTCGGGCAATCGCGACCCGTTGTTGCTCACCACCCGAAAGCTGCGCCGGGAAGTTGTTCAGGCGGTCGCCAAGACCAACTTCCTCCAAAACCGTTTTAGCATCGCTGGCGTCGCTGACAATCTGTGATGCCAGCTCAACATTTTCCAGGGTAGTCAGGTTAGGCACCAGGTTATAAAACTGGAACACAAAACCAATATCTTTTCGGCGATAGGTCGTTAACTCACGTTCATTGAACTGAGCGATATCAACACCGTCAACAATAACTTGACCGGAATCATTAGTATCCATGCCACCTAAAATATTGAGTACTGTTGATTTTCCGGCACCGCTGGCACCGAGGATAATTGCAAACTCGCCTTTTTCTATTGAAAAGGTGATGTCATTATTAGCAACAATAACGCTATCGCCCATATGGTATTCTTTATGATTGTTTATGACTTCTACATATGCCATTTGTAACAGTCCTTTCATATTATTCAAAAAATGAACAACGTGTTGAATTTTGTATAAATTTATCATATAGTATATTTGTAGGATACTCAATAGGCAGAAAATGTAAAAGTGTTCAAAAATCAGACTTTTTGCAAATCGCCGCGTCCGTAGGAAGTGCTCCAACACGGAGTTAGTACCTTTTGGTGTTGGGGTGCAGTCTTTGGAAATAGCCTGATTTATAAAATTACGGAGGTGAAAAAATGCTAACTAAAAGCGAAAAAACGAAAGAGCAGATAAAACAGGTGTTTGTTGAATTGATGAAAGAGAAAGGCTTTGAGCATATCAAGGTTACTGATATTGCCCGCAAAGCTCATATTAATCGTGGCACCTTTTACTTGCATTACATTGATAAATTTGACTTGCTCAATCAATTGGAAATGGAAATAATTAATCAAATAAAAACTATTCTCGATAGTGGAATGAATGAATTATTTGCACCACATAATCATACTGAAGATAATCAGATGAACGACCCGGCTTACTTAGTAACTGAGAAAGTGCTTGAATACTTATACACTGAAGCTGATTTCATAACCGTAATTATTAGTGATAAAGGTGACCCGCATTTCCTCAACCAAGCCAAAGAACTATTCCGCGACATCGTCAATATGGAGTTACTTAAGCAAAAAGGAACGGACACTTATTTGGCAGGAATCCCTCAAGATTACGCCGAAGAAATATTCTTAGGCGGAATCATCAACATTATTGTGCACTGGTTGCGCAAAGGCACACCAGAATCGCCAAAAGCAATTGCAGAATTAATTACCTTGACCAGACATATGACCCCGGTTGATATACTGGAGTTATAACATAATTAAAAAACCGGCTATATGCCGGTTTTATCACTTTAATGCAAATAGTGCTTTATGTTATAATAGTAAAGGAGCAAGTGAGGTGGGTAACATGCAATTAAAGATTCCTGAAAGTATTCAGTTAGTAATCGATAATTTCGAAGCCAATGACTTTGAAATTTATTTGGTTGGCGGTTGTGTCCGCGACCTGTTGCTTGGAACACAACCTCAGGATTTTGATATGACAACCAATGCCTTGCCGCAAGATGTTGTGCGGTTAGCCGAAAAGTTTGCTTGGCAAGCTACGGTAACCGGGGAGAAGTATGGCACGGTAACGGTTATTGTTGCCGATTTGGCGATTGAGATTACCACTTACCGGATTGATAGTAAAAACGGGGATGGTCGAAGACCAGAAGAAGTTGTTTTTACTGCCGATATTGTAGATGATTTGGCTCGCCGTGATTTTACTATTAATGCTTGTGCGTATACGCCGGCTAGAGGGTTAGTTGATCCTTTTGGCGGTCAGGAAGATTTAGCAGCTGGAATTATTCGTACTGTTGGTGAACCGGAGTTGCGATTTAACGAGGATTATTTACGTATGTTGCGGGCAGTGCGATTTGCAACCCGTCTGCATTTTATTATTGAGCCGGTGATGCTGATGGCGATTAAAAAATTGGCACCAAAGGTGGCAGTGTTGAGTTATGAGCGGTTGCGTAAAGAGCTGGGTGAAATTATTCAGGCTGAGCATTGTTTATATGGTCTGAAGTTGCTTGAAACAACTGGGCTATGGCAACAGATTTTTCCACAGACAATGATAACCGACATTGATTTGCAGCGGTTGCCGTTTTTCCCGAAGAATGAGGACTGGCGCTGGTTGGCACTGGCTTGGTTATTATGCCCGACAGCTAGTGACATTGATATATTTCTGGCGCCAATTGCATTATCTGAAAATCGTAAGCACTGGATAAAACGTATGTATAACAGTCTGCAGCAAGCAGATGTGGCAATGAATGTGGTTGCGTTGAAGCGGGCGTTAGCACCGCTGGCAATCAATGAACGTGAGGATTTTGTTCAGTTCATGCGGCTGGCAATTGAGCCGGTAGCATATTTTGCTGAGGTTGAACATATTTTTTCCAAGCGGGAACCATTGAGGATTGAAGAACTGGCAATTGGTGGCCATGATTTGCTGGCATTAGGTCTGCAAGGTGCGGCGATTGGTGAGACATTAAATCAGTTACTTGATTATGTGTATCAATTGCCGGAAAAGAATACCAGAGCAAGCTTAATAAAATTTTGCCAAGAGGAGTTGAAGGTATGAATAATAAAATAATATTAATGAGTCAGCAACTCTCTAATAAAATTGCTGCCGGAGAAGTTGTTGAACGTCCGGCTTCGGTTGTTAAGGAGTTAGTTGAAAATGCAATAGATGCCAATAGTACTGAAATCGAGGTTATTCTTCTTGATTCAGGTATTCGTTCGATTACGGTTATTGATAATGGCGATGGCATGGAACGCGAGGATGCGGTTATGGCATTTGAGCGTCATGCAACCAGCAAGATTCATGATGAATATGAATTGTTTCATATTCAGACATTAGGATTCCGAGGGGAAGCCTTGCCGTCGATTGCGTCAGTATCGCAAGTGACGATGGAAACTTCGACCGGAGATGTTGGTACCAAGGTTGTTATTCATGGCGGTAATGAAAAAGAGGTTATTGCTACAAGTGCCCGTAAGGGAACCAAGTTTGTTGTTGAAAACTTGTTTTATAATACCCCAGCGCGGTTAAAGTATTTGAAATCAGTACATACAGAACTCGCACATATTGTTGATTTTATTAATCGTATGGCTTTAGCCCATCCGGAAATTCGTTTTCGTTTGTTGAATAATCAAAAAGAGATTATTAAGACTTTCGGCAGTAATGATTTTAAACAAGCGCTGGCGGTTGTTTATGGCTTAGATACAGCTAAAAAGATGATGCATATTGAAGCCGAGGATTATGACTTTAAGATTGATGGTTATATTTCAATTCCGCAGGTGCAGAAAAATACGCGTAATGCGATTACGTTGATTGTCAATGGTCGTTCAATTAAGAATTATAGTTTAATTCGCGCGATTACTGATGGCTATCATACGATGATGCCTAAAAATTGTTTTCCGATTGCTTTGTTGTCGATTACAATGGATCCGCTATTAGTTGATGTTAATGTGCATCCTTCTAAGTTAGAAGTGCGTTTTAGTAAGGAACAGCAACTCAAGGAGCTGATTACTGAAACGATTCGCAAAGTCTTGTTGCAAAAACAATTTATTACTCAGATTGAACGGCAGAAAATGCCAAAAGATACAAGTGCTCAGCAGAAAATTAGTTTTAGTGCAACTGAGAAAGCTCCCGTGGTTGAACAGCGGGAGTTTAAGTATCCTAATGCTGCGGAAACGAGAAGTGATGCGACAACGCCGAAGCGGGAGCAGGTGGCGCAGTTTATTGAGGCGATTAAGCCGGATAAGGAAGCTACGATGACGCTTAGCGAAGGTGAGCCGGAGTGGCTGGTGGATAAAACTGATGTGAATCAAGGCATGGATCCGGTGTTTGATTTACCTGGTCGCGAAACTGATGCGGCGACGCTACCTGCGGTGGAGTTGCCTGAGGCTTTACCAGAAGCAGAAGATTTGGCAGAAAAAACTTATGTTCGTGAGGAAGCTAACGCGGCGAAAATTCCTGATTTGGAAGTCATTGGGCAATTTCGCGGTACTTATATTATGGCGCAGAATGAGGATGGCTTGTTTATCATTGATCAGCATGCGGCTCAGGAACGGATTAAGTATGAGATGTACTTTGCTCAATTGGGGCAGCCGATTACTGCTTGGCAGGATTTACTGATTCCCCATACTATTGAGTTGCCATATAATGAGTTTATTGTTATTGATGCTCATTTGGACTTGCTGGCAGGCATTGGTTTAGTGCTTGAAGCGTTTGGGCATCAGTCATATATTATCCGCACAATGCCGGTATGGATGACCGGATTGCGCGAAGATGAATATATTCAAGCGATTATTGACCAAATTGTTGAGAAACAAGATATTTCGGTTGCTGATTTGCGTGAGGCAGCGGCAATTATGATGAGCTGTCGTTATTCGATCAAGGCAAATCATAATTTGACTATCACTGAGATGGAAGATTTAATTAATGAGTTGCGCAAATGTGAGAGTCCGTATACTTGTCCGCATGGACGTCCGGTTATTATTAGCTATTCGGTGTATGATGTTGAGAAATGGTTCAAAAGAGTTTAATCTGTTGAAAAGCGCTCGCAATCTTTGAAAACCAGTAAAAATTGCTCAGTTACGTATGTTTAGATACGCGCCTTCACAATTTTTACTGGTTTCCTTTGATTTCAATCGCTTTCAATCAGCTTAAACATAATGGCATAAATTTTAATTTTGAGACAATAGTTTCCATGGGACTATTGTCTCAACTTAAGTGTTTTGTAAAGGAGGGGTAATATGCAGAAAGTTCTAGTTATCGTCGGTCCTACGGCATCAGGAAAAACGGCGTTGTCAATTGAGTTGGCTAAGCAGTTTAATGGTGAAATTATCAGCGGTGATTCGGTGCAGGTCTATCGCGGTTTGGATATTGGCAGTGCTAAAGTTCGTGTTGATGAGATGCAAGCGGTGCCGCATTTTGGTATTGATATTTTAGATGCCGATGCAACCTATAGTGTCGCTGACTTTCAAGCTTTTGCCCGTCAAAAGATTGCTGAAATCAGTAGTCGTGGAAAGTTGCCGATTATTGCCGGTGGTACTGGTTTATATGTGCAGGCGGTGCTTTATGATTATCAGTTTGATGATAGTATCGGTGCTATTGATGAGCGCCAATATGATGAGTGTAGCAATGAGGAGTTATATGCACGTTTACAGGCAGTAGATGCTGTGAGTGCAGCTGCGACTCATGCTAATAATCGCCGACGAGTGATGCGTAGCTTGGCAATTGCTGAGTCGGGAACGAAGAAGTCGGAGCTGGAGGCGCAGCAACAGCAGGAGCTTTTGTATGATGCCTTAGTGATTGGTCTTGATGTACCACGACCTACATTGCATGAACGCATTAATATGCGAGTTGATCAGATGGTTGCTGATGGTTTGTTTGATGAAGTGCAAGGACTTTATCAGCGACAAGCTTTTGGTCGCCAGAGTGCGGCTGCAATCGGGTATAAGGAAGTTATTACTTATTTAGAGAATGAATGCAGTGAGGATGAAGCAGTAGAGCAGATAAAGATTCATACTCGGCGTTTTGCTAAGCGGCAGATGACTTGGTTTCATAATCAGCGTTTGGCAATTGAATGGGTTCCTTATGATGAGTCAGATTTAGCAATGCCAAAAGTCGATGCTTGGCTGAAAGATAAATAATGAAATGAGGATTAATATGAGTCAAAAATTAGTTGAAAATATTCGCGATTTTTATGTGAATGCCGGATTTAAGGTAGCTCCTTACAGCGAAGTTGAAGTGAAAACTGCCGAGGAACGTTTAGGTGGCTTACCGGAACTGCTGAAAAGTTATTTGCTGACAATTGGTAGAATTGATGGTGAAAGTCAGTTGCCGATGGATTTTAGCCAACTAAAGGATTGGCTTGTTGAAGATGATATGTTGATTTTTGCTGATGATTTTGCAGTGAGTCTCGCTGATATTGAGCAAGAAGACCCGCCGGTTTATAGCCGAGGAACTTATTATCAGGAGCATGTCGAAGACTATAATGGCGAATGGATGGAATGGGGCCTCGTTGATGACGAGGGCGAAATGAGCCAGTTGATTGATTTTTTAGTCGTTGTTTTAAAGGATAATATTGATTCGAGAAAATGAAAAACCGCGCCGGAGTGACCGGCGCGGTTTTTTTATAATGTATTTGGGTTTCTTCGATCAAGAATAAGGAAGATGATGAAACCAATGATAGTAATTGTCATTGTCAGCAGGAAGTAGGGGATGTTGGAGATGACAGCGTTGCAGACTACGAAGATTCCGGTAAGTATTGCTATAATTGGCAGGAGCGGATAAAGTGGCACCTTGTAAGTAAGGCGAACTTCCGGCTCGCGGCGACGCAGAATGATGACGCCAGCAAAAATCAGTGTGTATAGAATCCATACTGTGGCTACGGGAATATCGGTAAATAAGTTAGCGTTTATTGAGAAGTCACCGCTATTCGGCAAAATAAAGATAAGTGCCAGATAGATGCTGGTAATACCGAGCATAGTCAGAGCAGAATTCACTGGCAGGTCTAGCTTTTTATTGACTTTACCGAGAAACTTATTACCGATAAACAGGTCATTTAATGCTAATGAATAGAGCATCCGTTGTGAATAAATAGTATAGCCATTTAAACCGCCATAAGCAGAAATGACAATTGCTAAGGTTACAAATTTGCTGCCCATTGCGCCAAACAGCACTTCTGAGAGTCCAAATATGCCGGTGCCGACAATTTGCTCAGGAGTGAAAGCACTCAGTAAACTCGTGTTGAGCAGAGCATAAATCAAGGCAATAATTCCTAGACCGCCAACGATTGCTAAAGGCAGTACTTTGGCGGCGTTTTTAATTTCCTTAGCAATGGTACCGACGAACATCCAACCATCAAAGGTGAAGAGGACCGGTAAGAGCGCTGCGCCGATTGCTAGGTACCATGGAATATCGCTAACAACTACAGGGACAGTGGTTATTGCCACGCTAGGTTCTGGTTGATAGAGGAAGCCAGCAAAGATAATGACTACTAAGGGAATTAGCTTAATATAAGTAGCTGCTTGTTGAATCCAGCCACCTAAACGGGCTGCAAATATATTGATGCCGGTTGTAAATAACAGGCTTGTGGCAGCAATTGCTAATAGCGGTAATAAAGTTGGTTCGATGCCGAGAAACTGGCAAGTAAATAAGGCGAAATAGAATGCTAAAGAAGCATTGATGGCCGGACCATATAATATTGATTGAACAAAACCAAATATAAAGCCGACTTTGCGGCCATAGATATGTTCGCCATATGCAACTAAGCCTCCTGTTTCAGTAAAACGGGCGCCAAGTTCGGCGGCAGTTAATCCGGCAATAATCGAAACGATACCGCCAATAACCCAGGCAGCAATAGCGATGCTCGGGTTCATTCCCGATTTTTCCAAAACCGGAGTAGCTTTAAAAAATATACCAATGCCGATTACGACACCGACAACCAAAGAAAGAGTGGTTGCAAAGCCATATTTCTGATGTAATGTATCCTTCATATATGTTCCTCCATCTATGTTACATTGCAAACTATAGCGGAAATAGCTGGTTTGGTCAACAACTAATGCTTAAAAAGCGAAATTTATTAATAATTTTATTTATTTATGGGGGAAGCGCGTATATTCTAGGTGAAATGTAGGTGGATAATCTGTATATACTAGTGAAACTTTGCTGAAAAAAGCATTGCCAAGGCTTTTTTCTTACGGTATAATAACAAGAAAAAATATGAAAGGGTTTGATTCTATGCACGAGATTACCAGAGAAATGATTAAGGCACAAGCTGAAAAAGAACATGTCCACTATATTCGTTTGCAATTTACTGATATGCTGGGAATTATTAAGAACGTTGAGGTTCCAAAGAGTCAGTTGGACAAAGTGCTTGATAACAAAATGATGTTTGATGGTTCGTCAATTGAAGGTTTTGTCCGCATTCACGAGTCGGATATGTATTTATATCCGGATTTAAATACTTGGAAAATTTTAACTTGGGAACACCCCGAAGATGGCAGCCGCGTTGCGCGACTTATCTGCGATGTTTATACAACCGAAGGAAAACCGTTTGCCGGTGACCCCCGCGGGAATTTACGTCGTGTCTTAGCAACTATGGAAGCTGCAGGCTTTAGTGCCTTTAATATCGGGCTTGAACCTGAGTTTTATTTATTTAAGCGTGATGAGAAAGGACGGCCAACTTTAGACTTTAGCGATGCCGGTGGCTATTTCGATTTATCGCCAGTTGATGGTGCTGAAGATTGTCGTCGTGAGATTGTGCTTGAGTTAGAACGTTTGGGGTTTGAAGTTGAAGCGAGTCACCATGAAGTTGGGCCAAGTCAGAACGAAATTAATTTCAAGTATGCTAATGCCTTAGAAGCTTGCGATAATTTGCAAACCTTTAAATTGGTTGTTCGTAATGTTGCTCATAAGCATGGGTTAAAAGCGACATTCATGGCAAAACCAATTGCTGGCATTGCCGGCAGTGGTATGCATACCAATTCTTCTTTGTTTGATTTGGATGGCAATAATGCGTTTTTTGATGAAAACGGGCGCCACCAATTAAGCGACAACGCTTATCATTTTATTGGCGGTGTCTTGGAACATGCTAACGCAATCACTGCTATTACCAATCCAACCCTGAATTCATATAAGCGTTTGGTTGCCGGATTTGAGGCACCATGCTATATTTCTTATTCAACCAGTAATCGTAGTGCATTAATTCGGATTCCAGCGAGCAGAGGTATTTCAACCCGTGTTGAAGTGCGTAGTCCCGATCCAATGGCAAACCCTTATTTAGCTTTGGCAGTTATTTTGGCAGCCGGTCTCGATGGTATTAAAAAGCAAGTTGATCCAGGAGCGCCAATTGCAGAAGATATTTTTGAGATGAGTTATGATGAGCGTAAAGCTTTGAATATTGAAAATTTACCAAGTACGATTACCGAGGCTTTACAGCATTTGCGTAAAGATCCGGTTATCCGTGAAGCGCTTGGTGACCATATCTATCGCAAATATATGGAAGCAAAATACCTTGAAGCCCGTGATTTCCGTTTGGAAGTACATCAATGGGAAATTGATAGATACCTATCTATGTATTAATATGAAAATAAGGCAGCCGGCGAGGGCTGCCTTATTTTTTAAATTTACCATAAAAAAAGTTAGCGTTTTATGGTATAATAGTTATTTGAAAAGTAGCCTAGACAGGGCTTGATATTTGATGATATAAAAGGAATGGATGAATCAATGCGACATATACGCTTATTCTTCGCGATTGCGATTGCAAAAATGACTCGTTTTGCCGGAAAAATTTTAAAACGCGGCTCAAGTTTGCCGGGACTTTTAGCTTTACGGATATATCCGGGAATCATGCATGATTTGCAGATTGATTGTCCGGTTATTGCGATTACCGGTGCAAATGGGAAATCATCAACAACGAAGTTGATTGCTGATATTTTAACAGCTAATGGATACCGCGTGGCGGCAAACCTGGAGGGCTCAAATATGCGTCCGGGAATACTGACCGGTATTCTCGAGAAGAGCAAACTTTCTGGGAAAGTTGATGCTGATTTTGTATTGATGGAAGTGGATGAATTTTCATCACCGAAAATTTATAGTGCAATTAAACCAGATTATTTGTTGGTTACTAATGTATTGCGTGATCATGTTGAACGCCAAAGTGATGCCAGCAATGTTATTGCTAAGATTGAGCAGGAACTTGATGAGCGGACAACATTATTTTTGAATGCTGATGATCCTTTAGTAAATTCAATTTTATATAATAAGCCAAATAAGCGCTTATATTATGGAATCAATGATGAGAAGTATGGACATGGAGCCCCAAGCACGCCACTCGCAGCGAAATTTTGTTTGCAATGCGGAGCAAAATTAGATTATAGTGTTTACTACTTTGAGCACATGGGTAAGTATGTTTGTCCAAACTGTGATTTCCATCGTCATGAACCTGATTATGCAATTGAGTATTTAGATTTAGAAACCGGGCAGATGGTTATGAATAACGAAGTTTATCATGTGAACTATGATGCTTTTTATATGTTTTATAATATTTTAGCGGCGGTAAGTGTTTGCCGCGAACTTGGACTTAGCTATGAGCAAGTCCAAAGTGTTACTGATACTTTTGTTTTTGGTAATGCGCGTTTACAAGAGTTTTATCTCTATGAACGAAAAGGGGTTATGAACTTCTTGAAAAATGCGACTTCATTATCGGCGACGATTGATTTGATGAAACAAGACAAAGAGGAAAAATCAATATTGTTTGTTATGGATAATACTTATGACCGCCGCTATTTGATTACTCAGTGGTACTGGGATTCAAAAGTTGAGGAATTAGTGGCAGATCCAAATATTGATAAAATTGTTTGTACTTGGTATCGGGCTTATGATATGGCGATCCGTTTAAAAGCAGCTGGGTTCCCGGCTGATAAGATTATTGTTGAACGTGATTTGGAGAAAGCCGTAAGCATATTCCGCGAGGATACCCGCGGAAATGCTTATGTGGGTTATGATACTGATTCATATAGTATTGGCAAAGTCGTTGAGGCTTTGGCCAAATATCCGGAAAACACGCATTTGCGAAAATAATGCGTAAATGTTAATGGAGGAAAAGGCATGAAGAAAATATTATATCTATGCTATGATTTGCTTGATTTTGATGGCAGTCGTGGCGATATTATGTATTTAGCACATCGTTTGGATCAATATGGTTTTGAATATGAAATTACTTATCACCAGACAAATACCGCGATTGATGTTCGTGATTTTGATTTTGTTTACATTGGTGTAGCACCGATTAAATACTATCCATTGTTTTTACGTCAATTACAGGAGTATGTCAGCGGCTTAAAAGAATTTATCGAAGCTGATGGTATGGTGCTTGCAATTGAGCAAGGGTATAAGTATTTAGGCAAAGAATTGGTGAAAAAGGACGGCGAGGTCGTTCCTTTGGCTGGCATTTTCGATTTTAATGTTGTACAGATGCCGGAGTATACGATTGGCAATGCTTTGTTGAAGGTTACTATTGACGGTTTTACATCACGGATTAATGGCTTTGTTAATTATGATATTGATGCTGTTTTCGATTTAGAGAATACGCCGTTTGGCGATATTGAATTGGGGATTGGCCGTTTTAACGGTGTTGAAGGCATGATTTATAAGAATTTTATCGGCACGCAGTTGCGCGGGCCGATATTAGCACGGAATTATGATTTTACTGATTTCCTGATAGCGAAGTTACAAGGTATTGAGATGAGTGATTTACCCATCGTTGATAGCAGACTGGAAATTGATGATAAACGGGTTTTAACCGAAGACTGTGAAGCTATTATTAAGAGTGGAGCACAGGCGAAGGAGTATAACTATGTCTCGTAAGAGCTTTATTAATGCGGCAGCTATATCAATGGTCGGGCTATTTTTAGTCCGCTTTTTGAGTATTATTTATGCGCCGTTAATAAGCATGATAATTGGCGGTGATTCAACTCCAGCCGGAGCTTTAAATGCTGCGACTAATGCAATTTTTAATCCCTTTTACGAGTTGTCACTTGCTGGTTTGCCAATGGCGGTAGCTAAGCTGATTTCCACTTATAATGCCCGCGAGGATTTTGATAATTCTTGGCGAGTTTACAGCTTAACTTCAAAAGTTATGATGCTTTTAGGAATTACTGCTTTTGCAGCGTTATTTATTTTTGCTGAACCACTAGCAGCGATGGCACTTTCCTCAAATCAAGAGGGTGGTGTAGATATCAGTTATGCGGTTGCATCCGTCAGACTTATGTCAGTTGCGTTGTTATTTATTCCATTGTTAAGTGGATTGCGCGGTTACTTGCAAGGATTTAAAACATTGCTTGGAGTTTCGGTTTCGCAAGTAATTGAACAGTTAGTGCGGATTGTTGTTATTCTAGTTATTGCTTTTGGGATAACAGCGTTAATGACTGGGACTGTTGGTCACGATACTGCTACAACCAATGGGATTATGTATTCCTTTATTGGAATTGCAATTTCGGTGGTTGCCGGAATGGTGGCAATATATCCATTTTATCGTAAATTGCGAAAGGGGCATCGTCGTTCGCGAACATTACAACGGCGTGCTGGAATGCTTGAAACGCGTTCAAATGGTGAATTGCTGAGAGAAGTTCTTTCAATTGCAATTCCCTTTACTTTAGCAAATTTAGCAGCTCAAGGGTATACGTTGATTACTACATATACATTTAATAGCTCAATGATTGCGGCTGGTTATAGTGTGGATGCAGCCCAAAGTTTTTATCAAATATATACATTCTGGACTGAAAAATTAGTTACTATTCCGTTAACTTTTGCAATGGCATTCTCAATGGTACTGATTACTTTTATTTCTTCTTCGCTTGAACAAGGTAAGTTAAAAGAAGTTAATCGTTATATTTTAAAGTGTCTGCAAACAGTTGCATTTCTTACGATTGCAGCCACTATTGGTATTAATTTACTGGCTGGCCCAATGTATATGATGTTTTATGGTTTTGGTGATTCAGTAGCAATTCCAATATTGGTAGCAAACAGTTTGCGGGGATTGATGTTTGCTTTTGAAGTAATCATTATTTCTATTTTGCAAGGTATTAACCGGAAGTGGCATGCATTGGTACTTTCTGTTGGTGGTCCGCTTATTAAGTTAGCATTGAATCATTTGCTTATTAGTTTGTTTGGTGTTTATGGAGATATTTTAGCCACCTCAATTGGTCTAGCGTTTGTTGTCATTGTTGGATTTATCGTAATTGTTCGGACAACCAAGTTTCCTATCTGGCAGTTTATTAAGAGTTTGCTTCTAGTCATTGTCAATGTTGCAGTAATGGCAGTAGTTATTATTGCTGGCGAATGGCTGTTTAATTTGGTAGCTCCGGGATTTGGTACAGCAAATAGATTAAATGCGTTTATTTATGTAGTTCTATTTGTCATCGTCGGTGGCGGTGCATATATATTATTTGCAGACTGGACGGGGATATTACAAATATTCTTTGGTCCGGAAATGAGTATAAAACAAATTATAGGAAAGATTGTTCGACGATTACGTCGGAGTTAAGGAGTGAAAATATGTTATCAGAAAAACAATTAGCAAGATTAAGTGAGCTCTCAGCAATTGCTAAGGAGCGTGAATTGACTGCTGAGGAAGCAGCAGAGCGTGAGGAATTGCGTAATGAGTACCGGGCAAAATTCCGCACTCATTTTGACAATCATTTGCATAATGTAACGATTGTTGATCCCGAAGGTAATGACGTTACCCCGGACAAGTTAAAGCAATCAAAGATAAATCGTAAACGAAATTAAAAAGGAGAGTATGCATGAGACGTGAGTTAGCAATAGAGTTTTCCCGAGTTACTGAAGCAGCAGCGCTTGCTTCAAGCAGTTGGATTGGTCGCGGCGATAAGCTGGCAGCAGATGAGGCCGCAGTTGAAGCAATGCGATTGAGCTTAAATGAAACTGATATCGATGGTACCATTGTTATTGGTGAAGGTGAAATTGATGAGGCACCAATGTTATATATTGGTGAGCGTTTAGGGACCGGTAATGGTGAAGCAGTGGAAATTGCTGTCGATCCAATTGACGGAACCAGAATGGTGGCTATGGGGCAACCAAATGCGGTTGCGGTTATGGCTGTAGCCGATCCGGGCGTGCTCTTGAAAGCTCCGGACATGTATATGGAGAAATTAGTTGTTGCACCGGGTGCCAAAGGAAAAATTGATTTGAATGATACTTTGGAAGAAAATATTATTCGCTGTGCAGAAGCAATTGGTAAACCGTTATCTGAATTTGTAGTGATGACTTTGGCTAAACCGCGTCATGAAGCGATTATTGCCAGATTGCATGATTTAGGTGTACGTGTTCATGCAATTCCTGATGGTGATGTTGCCGCTTCGGTTTTTGTATGTATGCCTGAACGTGAAGCAGATATGTTCTATGGTATCGGCGGGGCGCCGGAAGGGGTTATTTCTGCTGCTGTGGTAAGAGCTTTGGATGGTGATATGCAGGGGCGTTTATTGCCGCGCTACGAAGTGAAGGGTGACACGAAGGAGCATCGAATTATCGGTGCTGATGAAACTCGTCGCTGTCATGAAATGGGACTTGCGACCCATGCAATCCTAAAACTAGAAGATATGGTTAGCAACGATAATATCATCTTTTCTGCGACTGGAATTACAGATGGTGATCTTTTGCATGGCGTTCGCCGGGCGAAAGATGATATACTATATACAGAGACATTAGTTATCCGTGGTAAGTCAAGAACA
Organism: Culicoidibacter larvae; assembly: GCF_005771635.1. Classification (GTDB taxonomy): domain Bacteria; phylum Bacillota_I; class Bacilli_A; order Culicoidibacterales; family Culicoidibacteraceae; genus Culicoidibacter; species Culicoidibacter larvae. The sequence goes on from NZ_VBWP01000004.1 coordinate 27,515, forward strand.
GTTCGCCGTATTGAATCAGCGCACTATCTGCGACGTAAAGCGGATAATTTATTGGCAATTATTAATAAGTAGATTGTCGTGCAGCATCATAGTGGTGCTAAAGTAGCTACATCAAGAGTAAGGCAATTTATAAGAAATTAGTAAAAATAAATGGAGGTATTCTTTTTATGAACAAAATTGAACAACAATCAGTTAATGCACTTCGTGTCCTTGGTATTGATGCGATTGAGAAATCAAACTCAGGACATCCAGGTATCGTTATGGGTGCAGCACCAATGGCGTATACGCTTTGGAGCCGTCACTTACGGGTAAATCCAAATCAAACTGACTGGATGAACCGTGACCGCTTTGTATTATCAGCAGGCCATGGATCAATGCTGTTATATGGATTATTGCATTTAAGCGGATTTGATGTAACGCTTGATGATATTCAACAATTCCGTCAATGGGATTCAAAAACCCCAGGGCATCCGGAATTTGGTCATACTGCCGGAATTGATGCGACAACCGGTCCGTTAGGACAAGGGATTGCTATGGCAGTCGGAATGGCTACTGCTGAAAAGCATTTAGCAGCGTTGTGCAATAAACCTGATTATGCTGTTATCGATCACTTCACTTATGTTATCTGTGGTGATGGTGACTTAATGGAAGGTATCAGCAGTGAGGCAAGCAGTTTTGCCGGATTGCAAAAATTAGGGAAACTTGTTGTTCTTTATGATTCAAATGATATTTGTTTAGATGGAACAACCAGTGATTCATTTACTGAAAATGTTCGTGCTCGTTATGATGCGTACGGTTGGCAAACGATTTTAGTTGAAGACGGTAATGATATTGAAGCAATTGATAAAGCAATTATTGAAGCGAAAAAAGATACCAGCCGGCCTACTTTGATTGAAGTCAAGACGGTCATTGGTTTTGGCGCAGATAAAAAAGCCGGAAGTAATAGTTCGCATGGGGCTCCTCTAGGCGCGGAAGAGGCGACCCATGCCAAAGCGGTTTACGGATGGACTCATGCACCATTTGTCATTCCAGAAGAAGTTTACGCTGATTACCGCTCTAAAGTTGCTGAACGTGGAACAGCTGCGTTTAATGAGTGGCAGACTGCATTTGCTGCTTATACTAAAGCGCACCCTGAAGCAGCTGAGTTATTAACTGATTCAGAAGTGGAAATTGATTTCCCTGATTACGAAGATGGTTTCAGTCAGGCAACACGTAATAGTTCTCAAGATTGTATTAATCAAATTGCTGCCGGTTTACCAACCTTCTTTGGCGGTTCAGCCGATTTAGCGCATTCAAATATGACTTATATTAATGGTGAAGGTTTGTTTAATGATGAGCATCCGGAAAACCGTAACATTCAATTTGGTGTGCGTGAATTTGCTATGGGAGCAATCTTAAACGGTATGTCATTACATGGCGGATTAAAAGTATATGGTGGAACATTCTTTGTCTTTAGTGATTATTTAAAAGCAGCAATGCGTTTGTCATCATTAATGCATCAACCAGTTACTTATGTATTAACTCATGATAGTGTTGCAGTTGGCGAAGATGGGGCGACCCATGAGCCAATCGAGCAATTAGCAATGTTACGCAGCATTCCTAATATGAACGTGATTCGCCCGGCGGATGCGCGTGAAACATTAGGTGCATGGCGGATTGCGATTGAATCAGAGCAGCGACCAACATCATTGATTTTGACACGTCAAAATTTAACTGTTGATGCGACTGATGCTGATGAAGTTGCCAAAGGTGCTTATATTGTTCATAAAGAAGCGAAACAAATCGACGCGATTTTAATTGCCAGCGGTTCAGAAGTGAATTTAGCTTTGGCAGCAGCGCGTAGCTTAGCTGAAGAAAATATTGATGTTCGGGTTGTCAGTATGCCGTCAATGAATTTATTTGATGAGCAAAGTGATGCTTATAAAGAACAAATTTTACCGAGTGCGGTTCGGGCACGGGTAGCGATTGAGATGGCAAGCTCATTCGGTTGGCATAAATATGTTGGCCTTGATGGCGCAGTTGTTGGTATTGATCGTTTTGGTGCCAGTGCACCGGCAGCTAAGATCATTGAAGCTTACGGCTTCACGGTTGAAAATGTTGCTGCAACAGTAAAAAACGTTCTTAAATAGATATTTTTAAACAGGCAATAACTTAGTTATTGCCTGTTTTTAAGTTTTTCAATCAATTGAAGAAACCATTTTCATTATTTGTGATATAATGACATTGAACTATTAAAGGAGATGGAGCATATGATTCCGAAAATTAAATTGAATAATGGCGTTGAGATTCCACAACTTGGTTTTGGCACCTTTAAAATCGAGGATGGTAAGCCGGTTATTGATGCAGTGACAACAGCTCTTGAAACTGGATATCGTCATATTGACACTGCTGCTGTCTACAAAAATGAGGATGGCGTAGGAACAGCTTTACATGAGTCTGGGATTCGCCGTGATGAATTATTTGTAACAACTAAGTTATGGAACCGTGACCAAGGTTACGATTCTGCCTTACGTGCATTTGATGAATCAATGAAGAAATTAAAACTTGATTTTGTTGACCTTTATTTAATTCATTGGCCAACGGACATGGAATTGATTAGTGAGAGCTGGCGAGCATTAGAAAGACTTTACAAAGATGGTGTAGTTCGGGCAATTGGTGTTAGTAATTTTAAGGAGCATCATTTAAAACCAATTCTTGAAAACTGCGAAGTTCGTCCGGCAGCAAATCAGGTTGAGTTCCATTTAACCTTGCAACAAGATCAATTACTGCAATATTGCAACCAACAAGACATTGCAATTGAAGCATGGAGTCCGTTAATGCAAGGAACATTTGGTGATATTGAGCTTGTCAACCAATTAGCTGACAAGTATGGGAAAACACCGGCACAAATTATTTTACGCTGGGATATTCAAAAACAAGTTATTACCATTCCTAAATCAGTAACTCCATCACGAATTAAAGAAAACTTCGATATCTTTGATTTTGTTTTGAGCAACGAAGACATGGCCTTGCTGGGTCAATTAAATACTGAAACCCGCATTGGTCCGGATCCGGATGATTATAAGAAGAAATGAGAAAAACCGAGCGCTTTATGCGCTCGGTTTTTTTATTTGTATACAACAGTGTCAATCTCGACTTTGAGAGCAGGGTTTGCCAAAGCTTGAATCTGCAAATAGGTCATACATGGGGTGTGGCTGCCAAAAAAATCATTTAGGATTGTACTGCGGATTGAAGCATCGATTGGTTCGGTTACATAGATGGTGACTTTGGTAATATCAGCTACATCTAAATTGGCAGCATCGAGATTTGCTTTAATATTTAGCAAAGCTTGCTCCAACTGGGCTGACGCTTCAGTTGGAATCTCTTTTTCCAGAGTCATGCCAACTTGACCGGAAAGCATCAATATCTTTGTTGGTTGGTTAATTTCGATTTGATGCACATAATGAGCAAGCGGTGGGTGCACCGTTTGCGGATTTCTAGACTGTTTCATAAATATCACTCCTGAGTAATAGTTTTTTCTGCCGGGTCACTGCCGTTAATCCGGATGCGCCACTTATTAAAGAAAGGCACTAATAGAATTAAGATAATACCAACAAGCAAAAATTGAGTAGTGAATGCATTAATAGTTCGACTGATAAATACTGGTAAAACCATACCATTCATAATATAGATAATAAATGATCCATAAAGCAAGTTCAGTACAAAAGCACGAACTGCATTAATGATGGTGATGTTAAACCAGGTAAGTTTTTTACGGTAAAGGAGTCCGCCGCATAAACCAATTAACATTGCCTGGATAGTATACATCGGATTGAAGGTGGCAAATTGACCACTAAATAATAAGTTTAAAAGGTCGGTAATGGCACCAATAATAATACCATAAAATGGTCCTAAGAAGATACCGCCAACAAGGATAGGGACTTGTTTAAAAGAAATGACAACAGTTCCCGGGATAATCACAATGGAAATATAACCCAATACCACTGAGAGCGCAATCATCAGTCCGGCAACAGCAATTTTTCTGATACGAATAGAGTCTTTCATATATGCACATCCTCTTTTTAAAATTCTAAGTTAAATAATACCGAAAACCAGCGATAATGTCCAGTGTTAAAGTTAGGGGTTGACATATATATTCAAATATGCGAATATATGTATGTAAAGGAAAAACGGAGGGATTACTATGGAATTAGTAAATGTAATGAAAGCACTAGGTGAACCAACCAGATTGCGTATCACCATGCTGCTATTAGATAAAACATTATGTGGTTACAATATTGAGCATGTACTTGATTTGAGTCAAACTAATGTTTCGCGCCATATTGCTAAGTTAAAACAAGCCGGTATTGTTGCGGAAGAAAAGTCAGGACAACGATGTCATTTCTCAATTTCACCGGAATTTAGAAATGGTTATGCGCCAGTTTATCAATTTTTAATGGAACAGCGCGCAACTGATGAGGGGCAATATAAACTTGATGAGATTTGCTATCAAAGTTACGACGAGTGTGGTTGTGAAGATCCAAATTGTACTTGTCATGTCAATAAGGAGGCATAATGATGAAAAATTTGAAAATGCGGGTTAATGGGATGACTTGTACTAATTGCTCGGCAACAATTGAGCGGGTACTGGCGAAACAAGAGGGTGTTGAAGCGGTTGTGAATTTCAGTACCGGATATGTTGTTGGTAAATATGATGATTCTAAATATAGTTTGGAAGATATTGCAGCAATGATTGAACGTGCTGGTTATGATCCGGTTTTACCCGAAAAAGAAGCGGCAACGGATACTCACAAGCATGGTACTAAAGAAATGAAACGTGATCTTTGGATTGGGATTATTACTTCATTGATTTTAAATATTCCAATGATTGAGCATTTGGGTATTGCTCATGTACCGGAAATCTTTAATAATCCATTACTGCAATTTATTCTTGCAACGATTGCCATGTATTTTGTTGGGCGTAATTTCTTTATTAGTGCGATAAAAGGAATTCGTCATGGTAACTTGAATATGGATGTATTAGTAACAATTGGGGCGATAAGTGCTTATGGGTATAGTATCTTCCAATGGGTTTACTATGCAATGAATCCAGGTGCCGGAATGCCGTTTTATTATTTTGAAACTGCGGCAGTTATTTTAACGCTGATATTTATTGGTCATTATATTGAAGGCCGGGCTACTGAGAAAACAACAACGGCATTGAAAGACTTGGAAAAATTGGCAGCTACCGAAGCGCATGTTTTGGTTGATGGTGCGGAAGTAACTATTCCTATTGACCAAATCCGGGTGAATACTGAGATGCGGGTTTATAAAGGAGAAAAGATTCCGGTAGATGGAATTGTTGTTACCGGCGATAGCTTTATTGATGAAGCCGTTATTACCGGTGAGTCAGTGCCGGTGATGAAAGAAAAAGGCAGCGATGTTATTGGTGGCACTATTAATATGGGTGATACCCTGGTTATTCGTGCTACTAAAGTTGGTGGCGACACGATGCTTTCGGCCATCATTCAAGTAGTTGAAGAGGCGCAGATGAAGAAGCCAAGTATTCAGCGGATTGCTGATAAAATTTCAACTATTTTTGTGCCGACGATATTGGTGATTGCATTAGTTACCTTTATTGGCTGGATGGTATTCAGTGGTGACTTCATTCAAGCCTTTAATGCGGCAATGAGCGTAGTCGTTATTTCTTGTCCATGTGCTTTAGGACTGGCAACACCGTTATCAGTTTTAGTCGGAACTTCGAATGCTGCGAAGATGGGAATCTTATATAAAGCCGGAGATGTATTTGAGCGAATTCAAAAAGTTGATGCTATTTGTTTTGATAAAACCGGAACACTTACGGTTGGGAAACCGCAAGTGTTAACATGGCTTGGCGATACTGATGTCTTTGATATTGTTTGGACTTTGGAAAGAGAAGTCGTTCACCCAATTGCATATGCTATGGTAGAATATACTGCGGCACAAGATGCAAAAGCAATTACATTTGATAACTTTAAAGAAGTTGCCGGATATGGTATTGAAGGCAGCATTGGCGATGAACAGTATTTAATTGGTTCATTAAAATACATGAATAAAGAAAACAAAACCATTGCACCTAAGTTTGTTGAACTTCAAGAAGCATCACTTGAAAAAGGGCATACACTTGTATATATTGCTAAAAATGATGCTGTAGTGGCAATGGCTGCGGTTAGTGATGAAATTAAACCAAATGCAAAAGCAACAATTGAAAAAATGAAAAAACGCGGTATTACAACTTATATGATTACCGGTGATAATGAGAAAGCAGCACATACCGTAGCAATTGAACTAGGTATTGATCATGTGTATGCCGGAGTATTACCGACTGAAAAAGCTGACTACATTAAGAAGATTCAAGCTGAGGGCAAACAAGTGGCCTTTGTTGGTGACGGTGTCAACGATGCGCCAGCATTAGTTGTTGCTGACTTAGGAATTGCTTTAGGAAGCGGGACTGATGTTGCAATCAGCGCAGCTGATGTCACTTTAGTGAACAGTGATTTGGATTCAGTTGATAAGGCCCTACAATTATCACAAGCAACGTTACGTAATATTTATGAGAACTTTGCCTGGGCTTTCAGCTACAACCTTATTGCCATCCCGATGGCAGCCTTTGGATTATTGAATCCGATGTGGGCAGCAGCGTTCATGGCGTTCAGTGATATTGTAGTTGTGTTGAATGCTTGGCGTTTACGTTTTTTCAAAACCAAGTAGTTATAAAAGCACACAGAAAAAACACATAATCTAACGATACAGTACATTTACTTTTTAGCAAAAAAAGAGTATGATATAAAAGATATGAGATTTGGAGGCAAGAGTTATGGAGACATTTAATTTAGTTGTTCCATCAATGGAATGTGATGGCTGCGAACGCGCAGTTACTAAGGCGTTGCAACATGTAAAAGGTGTTATGGTTGTTGATGTCGACTTAGCAGAAAAATCAGTGAGTGTTGTCACTGACGGATCAATTGAATTGCAACAACTTGTTGATGCAATCAGCGATGCCGGACACACCGTGGCGGCTTAATTATGATTATCGGCATAGGTGTTGATACTACCGAAATCGAGCGAGTTGTGCCAACAATGGCAGATAAGATTTTGACGCCTGCTGAGCTGACTCAGTATCAGACACGTCTTGGTATTCGCAAAAGCGAATACCTTGCCGGTCGCTGGGCAGCGAAGGAAGCGGCGAGCAAAGCGCTCGGCTGTGGTTTCGGCGAACAATTGGTATTTACCGATATTGAAATATTGAATGCGCAGAACGGCCAGCCTGCACTTACAGTGAAGGGCTATGAGTCGCTGCGTTTTCATGTTTCAATTACCCATACAAAGACGGTTGCGACAGCATTTGTTGTTGCTGAAGAAATTGAGTGAGGAGTACGCAAATGGCAGAAGCAATTCATCGGCCGACATGGCTGGAAATAGATTTACAGGCATTACTGAATAATGTTAATACGGTGCAAAGTTTTCATCGTGAGCGGACGATTTGGCCGGTACTGAAAGCAAATGCTTATCATCATGGCGTTGGTCCGATTGCGCAGACGTTAATTGATGCCGGTATTAGTCATTTCAGTGTTTCTAATTTAGATGAAGCTATTGAATTGCAGCAAATTTTTGATACTCACAAGATTGATGCAACGATACTTATTTTTGGCGATGTTTTATACGAAAATATTGCTTTGGTGCGTTCGAACTGGTGTCTGACCATGAGTCAGCTTGAGTGGATTAAAGGTGCTAAAGAATATGATTTTTCCAATCAGTTGCATGTACATCTTGAAGTTGATTCTGGGATGCATCGCCGTGGTTTGCAAACACTTGAAGAAACCAAAGTAGCACTTGCTGAATTATTGAGTGATGAGCGGTTTGTTGTTGATGGTATTTATACCCATTTTGCGGTGGCGGACACAGATGTAGCCGGTACCGAGCAACAAGCGGCTTATTTCCGTGATATTTTACATCATTTAGACTATGAGTTTACACATGTTCATTGTGCGAATTCAAATGGTGCATTATTGGATGTAAGTAAAGAGTGCAATGGTTTGCGCCCGGGAGCTATTATTTATGGTATTGGTATTCATCCAGAAGATTATCAGCAATATGGCATTCGTCAGATTGCTAGTCTGTATAGTTCACTGGTTGAAGTCAAGCAGATTAAAAAAGGTGAACATGTTGGTTATGGCTGGAGTTATCAAGCTGGACAGGATGAATGGATTGGAATTATTCCGATAGGGTATGCTGATGGCTGGGTGCTTGGGAACCAAGGACGCAGCGTCTATATTGACGGCCATTATTGTGAAATAATCGGCCGGGTTTGCATGGACCAGATGATGGTTCGCCTGCCGGGGTTAATGCCGGCTGGCGTTACTGTAGAGCTTTTCGGAAGTCATATTCCGCTATACCAAGTAGCTCAAGAACTAGGGACAATTGATTATGAAGTTGTTTGTCTGCTGGATGAAAGAATTATGCGCACTTATATAAAATAAGAAGGTGAACAAAAATGAATTATAGATCATATGGCAGCGGTACAGGGGGCTGTTTACTGATTGGATTGGTAGCAACGATTATTTTTATAGTTTTAGCTGTTGTTGCATGGCAATTGATTTTCTTGCTGTGGCCGGTATTTCTGGTATTGCTGATTGTTGGTATTATTTACCGCATTTATGTTGGACATAAAATGAAAAAACGCTATCAGGAAGAAATGAAAAATTATACAGAAACCCATCAACAATTTACTAATATCCATCAATCAAACGGTGAAGTTTTTGAAGCAGAGTATACTGTGGTTGATGAAGAAAAAGAAGATAAGCAAGACTAGTCTTGCTTATCTTCAAAAATTTTCACATAAAATATATCATAAATATCAAAGGAGTAACAAATGGAATCAATTGCATTAATCGCTAAGGAGTTACATCTGAAGCAATCTCAAATTGAACATGTGTTATCGCTGTTAGGGGACGGGAATACCGTTCCTTTTATTGCGCGGTACCGAAAAGAAGCAACCGGTGGCTTGGATGAGGAACAGATCCGGGAAATCGCCAAAATTCATGAATACCGTGAACAACTGAATAAACGAAAAGCGGATGTTATTCGGTTAATTGATGAAAAGGGTATGCTAACCGATGAGCTACGGGCGCAAATTGAAAAATGCGAGCGTCTGGTAGATGTTGAAGACCTTTATTTGCCTTACAAAGAGAAGCGCAAAACCAAAGCAACCGAAGCAATTGCGATGGGCTTGCAGCCGCTGGCAGAGTGGTTGTTGGCGCAGCCAAAAACCGATATCTCAGCTGAAGCCAGCAAGTATGTTGGCGACAACGTTGTTGATGTTGAAGCTGCCTTGCAAGGCGCACGGTATATTATTGCTGAAACCATCAGCGACACTGCTGCATTCCGTCAGTTTATCCGTAACTATACATTCAAACATGGGGTTTTGCATACTAAGCTTAAAAAGGGCGGCAATGAAAAAGATGAAAAAATGGTCTATCAGCAATATTATGATTACCAGGAACCAATCCGCAGTGCCGCCAATCACCGGATTTTGGCAATCAACCGTGCTGAAAACGAAAATATTATTCGTGTAAGTTTAGTTGTTGATACGATTCGTATTTTTGATTATCTTGAGGAAAAGCTGGAGGTTAATCGCTCTTTAGCCAAAGAGCAATTAACCCAATCAATTCAGGATAGTTATAAACGTTTGTTGGCCCCATCAATTGAGCGTGAATTACGCAATGAGGCAACTGCTATAGCCCATGAGGAAGCAATTCAATTATTTGGTGCTAACTTGCGCCAGCTTTTATTGCAACCGCCGTTACGCAATCAAATCGTTTTGGCACTCGATCCGGCATTTCGTACCGGATGTAAGTTGGCGGTTATTGATGCAACCGGAAAACTTTTGGAAAAGACGGTTATTTATCCGCATCAGCCGAAAAATGATAAGGTTGGTAGCGCCAAGAAAATTGCTGAGTTGGTAAAAAAGCATGGTTGTACCATCATTGCTATTGGCAATGGGACTGCCAGCCGTGAGAGTGAAGAATTTATCGCTGCAACCATCAGCGAATATAATTTGAATATTCCGTTTATTATTGTTAGTGAAGCCGGGGCCAGCGTTTACTCGGCGAGTAAACTGGCGATATCTGAGTTTCCTGATTTAGCAGTAGAAGAACGCAGTGCAATTTCAATTGGCCGACGGATTCAAGATCCATTGGCAGAGCTGGTAAAGATCGAACCGCAGGCTATTGGTGTTGGTCAATATCAACATGATGTTGCCGGTAATCGTTTGACTCAGGAACTTGGTGACGTGGTGGAAACTGCAGTTAACCAAGTTGGGGTAAATGTTAATACCGCCAGTGTTTCATTGTTGCAATATGTTTCCGGTCTATCAAAAACAATCGCTCAGAATATTGTGACTGCACGTGAAACCGATGGTGCTTTTGCATCGCGGAAGCAACTGGCAAAAATTCCACGATTTGGTGCTAAAACTTATGTGCAAGCGATTGGCTTCTTGCGCATTAGTGATGCTAAGAACCCATTTGATGCCACTGCGATTCACCCTGAGAGTTATAAGAAGGCAGAAGAATTATTAAAGTTGCTTAACTTACCGGTAGCTAGTATAGGAACTGCTGAGATGAAGGAAAAAGTTGATAGTCTTGAACGCCCGCAACTTTGTGAGCAACTGGCTATTGATAAATATACTTTAGATGATATCTTAGATGCTTTCTGTATGCCGAATCGCGATATTCGTGATACTTTTGCTCAGCCATTGCTGCGTAAAGACGTATTGGGATTAGAAGACTTGTTTGTCGGCATGGAATTAGAAGGTACAGTTCGTAATATTGTAGATTTTGGTGCCTTTGTTGACATCGGACTTAAAAATGATGGCTTGGTGCATATTTCTAAAATGGCAAAGCAATTCATTAAACATCCGCTTGATGTTGTAGCTGTTGGCGACATCGTCAAAGTGTATGTTGAAAATATCGATCAGGCAAGAGGCAAAGTTGGTTTGTCGATGCTTGATCCTGAGTAAACCCGGAAAAGCCGGTGTCTTCTTCGGGGACACCGGCTTTTCATACTTTTAATAAAGGGGTGAGACAATGAACATACTTCATATCTATCATTCAGGAGTGGGGAACACCCGATTAGTTGCTGAGCAATTGCATCATTATATTAATCAAGTGTGTCCATCGCAGTTGTTTACGGTTGAAAATGCTTCAGCTGAAGCAGTAACAAATAGTCAGTATTTAATTCTGGGGTTTCCAACTTATCATTGTCAGCCTTCGGATTCAATTATGAAATTCATTGAGGCATTACCGGAGTATCCGGAACCTAAGTATGCTTTCATTTACACGAGTTGCGGTTTATATCCGGCAAATACGCTGCGCATTTTTGCTCAACTTTGCGCCCGCAAAAATATCCGTGTTGTTTATGATAGCTGGTATCGCGCGCCGGCAACTGACGGCGTGCTACTCACTCCGGGAGTTAAGTTATTTAAACAGTTTCCTAAGGATATGACAGTGCGTCTGCAAATCGATGCAAAACAATTTATTACTCGGATTCAGAATACTGAGCTGTTAAGTTATATTCCGCGGTTTAAGTTGTATGGCATCCTCAATTATCCTAATCGTTATTTTGCTTTAAAGCATAAACATACGATTTATATAGATGATAGTAGTTGTATTGCCTGCGGGAAGTGTATTTGTAACTGTCCTCAACATGCTTTGTCCTTCGATGAGGAAAAGCATGTCCAATTTTCACCAAAACCGTGTGAATCTTGTTTGCGGTGTGTTCATCATTGTCCGGTTGCGGCGATGTCGATTCGCAAGAACCATAAACCTAAGCAGTTGTTTGATACGCATTTTTATGATGTTATTCAGGCGTCGTGGTTGAATAAGTAATATGGTGAGTAAATGATATTTGTGGTACAATGAAAGCAATATATCTTAAGGGAGTTTTACAGTAATGATTAAGCATTTTTTTTGTGACTTAGACGGAACAATTTTTTTTGATGGGGTAACCAAGGAAGCTGATTTGGAAGCGGTACGCAAGTTTGTTGCTGATGGCGGTCAATTTCACGTCGCAACCGGGCGTAGTGATCAGGAGATTATTACTTTTAGCAAACAATTTGATATTCCGGTAACTCATCGCGTGAGTGGTAACGGTTCAACTGTATATAGCGTAAGCGGTGAAAATCTAGCTATGCATAATTTAGATGATGAGATTCTGACATTTCTTGGTGAGCATTTAATTGAACACCAACATCGCATTACTAATTTTGAGTTACAAGTTGATGACAAGGTACATTTTCATGATGAGCCAAGTCCCTTTGCCCGCGAATTGAAAGATGGTATTTTGGTAATTGATCCGGATTTGTTCAGTAAAATCGGAACTGAATTACATGGTGCAAAGTTTTATATTGATGGTGAAACTGAGATGATGGTCGAACTGGCAGCAGAATTGCGTGCTCGTTTTGCCAACAAGGTTGAAATTTTTGATGATGGTCATTTCCTGAATGTGAATCCTAAAGATATTCATAAAGGTGTCGGTATTACTGCTTTGTTAGATGCTTATGATATTGCTGCCGATGAGATTGCCGTAATCGGTGATGGCGCAAACGATATTGATATGTTTGCAATTACACCAAATAGTTTCAGTTTTAATCATGCGAGTGAAAATGTGAAGGCACATGCAAGTTATTTGGTAGACACAGTTGCTGAGGCGTTAGCTAAAGTTGAGGAATTGAATACGCGTAAATAAAAACCGGGCTCGTCCCGGTTTTTATTATGATGTTAGTTGCCGTATTCTTAGAAGATGTTATACTTAAAGTAAGCAATGCAGAGAGGAATGATGAGTATGGCTGGAAAAATTAAGATTGTGCCAAATGGACCTTATTTGGTAAGTGGAGTCGACAATTTAATAGAGGAGACAAGTCGAGTTAAAGATCAGGTTTTGCAAGCAGTGGAGACGGGGACTTATGAACATGATGAAAATTATGCTTTGTGTCGTTGCGGAGAATCAGCGAACAAGCCATTTTGTGATGGTACCCATCGTAAGGTTGGTTTTGATGGAACCGAAACTGCATCGCGAAAGGCATATCTTGATCGCGCCTATGTTCAAGAGGGGCCGGGAATGGATTTACTGGATGATGACCGATGTGCTTATGCACGGTTTTGTCACCGCCAAAAAGGTGATGTTTGGGAACTGACCGATGATTCACAGGATGCTGAAAGCAAACGTGAAGCAATTGAAGGCGCTTGTGCCTGTCCAACTGGTCGTTTAACAGCAGTTGACCATGGTGAGCAAGTTGAGCAAGAGTATGAGCCAACGATTGCGATTGCCCAGGACCCAATGGAGCGTGTGAGTGCGGGTATTTATGTTCGTGGTGATATTGAACTTGAAGCTGCCGATGGTACGATTTATGAGCGCCGCAATAGAGTGTCACTTTGCCGTTGCGGTGCATCAATGAATAAGCCGTTTTGTGATGCAAGTCATGTAGAGATTGATTTTAATGATAAGGAATAAATATACATACAAAGTGTAGGTTTAATGGTATAATGGAAGTGATAAAGGAGTGATTTGATGAGTGAATCGTCATCATTATTTGTACATGTCCATATTACTAAGGAGAACCTTAATAACTTCATGAATTCAGCTGCTAAAAATGTTGGTGAGTATCTTGACTGGCTTCCGTGGTTTGAATTGAAGCAACGTGTATATGGAGATGTGCCGGAACTATTGAAAAATAGTGATGGTCGTAACCAAGGGTTGAGCGGTCATGCTATTGGTGCGGAGCATATGCGTTACGATCCGGAAACGCAAGTTTTTACTCTTGATAATTTATTTTTGTCTGAAAGTTTTGAAGTGTTTTTACCAATTGTTGCAGCTTTACGTGGATTAGAGCAATATATTGAACCGGATACGGATAACAACTTTGTGTTGATTTATCCGTATTGGTGGGGCGAGACATCACAGATGGACGAGCCGCCATTTAATATGTATGTGAGTTTTGAAGCCGGTAAAAGTTATTTGCCGGATAAGATTGATTTAAAGCATGCCCAACTTGCCAATCAGTTTTTTGATGCAAATGGTGAAGCTTTGGCAAATGAAATTATTGAGAAATACGGCAGAATATAAAGTTGAGGAGTAAGTTTCACCTTGGTGAGGCTTGCTCCTTTTTGAGTTTTTGGGGTTAAACTGGTATAATGGAAAAAAACATGACAGCAGAGGTTTTTTATGAAGACGATAGTTGGTTATTTGCGTGGATTTAAGAAGGAGACGATTCTGGGGCCGTTTTTCAAATGGCTTGAGGCTGTTTTTGAGTTGCTGCAACCGCTCTTGATGGCGCAGATTATTGATGTTGGGATTGCTAATAATGATACTGCGTTTATTTTACGTTATGGACTTTATATGGCAATTTTGGCAGTGGTTGGTTATATTTGTTCGGTGATTTGTCAGTATTTCGCCGCGCGGGCATCGCAAGGTTATGGTACGGTGGTGCGTAATAGTCTATTTGCTCATATTAATCGTTTGTCAGTTGGTCAGGTGCGTCAGTTTGGCGCGAGTTCGCTGACAACGCGGATGACTAATGATGTGAACCAGTTGCAGTTGGCAGTGGCGATGTTGATTCGCTTAGTTGTCAGAGCACCGTTTATTATTATCGGTGCAACGGTGCTGGCATTTTTTATTGATGCAACGACGGCAATTATTTTTGTAGTGATTATTCCGTTGATTGTGGTTGTTCTTTATGTGGTGATGTCACGGTCAGTGCCTTTTTATACCGTGATCCAGCAAAAAGTTGATGGCTTGTCACGGATTACGCGTGAGAATCTTTCGGGAATCCGGGTGATTCGTGCTTTTGCTAAACAGCGTGAAGCTGCGGATAAGTTTATCGAAGCGTCAAGCGATGTAAGGGATACTTCGATTCGGGTTGGTAAGATTTCGGCATGGTTGAATCCACTGACATATTTAATTTTGAATTTTGGGATTATTGCCGTGCTTTGGTATGGCGGAATGCAGGTGAATATTGGTAACTTGGCTCAAGGTGAAGTCATTGCTTTGGTCAGTTATATGACGCAGATTTTGCTGGCCTTGATTGTTGTTGCCAACTTGGTGATTATTTTTACTAGAAGTTACGCTTCGAGTTTGCGGGTTGCAGAAGTTTTAAATACGCCACCGAGCATAACTGAAGCCGGGGGTGTCCCAGATTCAGTTATCAAAAATTCTCCTGAAAAGGTTCGCTTTGAACAAGTGAGTTTTGGGTTTGATGATGCGCGCGAGCCGGTTTTGCGCGATGTGAATTTTAGTCTTGATGCCGGTAAGACGCTTGGTATTATTGGCGGAACCGGTGCCGGAAAGTCGACGTTGGTACAGTTGCTGCCAAGATTTTTTGATGTGACTCAAGGCGCGGTTTTGATTAATGGTATTGATGTGCGCGAATATCAGTTTGCAGCTTTACGTGGTTTAGTGAATGTGATACCGCAACGTGCAGTTGTTTTTACCGGTACTATTGCTGAGAATTTACGTTTTGGTAATGCGGCGGCAACTGATGAAGAGTTGTGGCAGGCATTGGAAATTGCTCAGGCACGTGATTTTGTTGAGCGTATGGAGGCCGGGCTTGATACGATGATTTACCAAGGCGGAAAGAACTTGTCGGGCGGACAACGGCAGCGGTTGACAATTGCCCGGGCGCTGGTGAGTGAGCCGGATATTTTGGTATTTGATGATAGTAGCAGCGCGCTTGATGTGGCGACTGATAAGGCGCTGCGCTCGGCAATCGCCGAGCAGCTTGGCGGCACCACGGTGATCGTGGTATCGCAGCGAATCAATGCAATTCGCCATGCGGATTCGATTTTGGTACTGGAGAAGGGTCAGGTTGTTGCTCAGGGTGACCATGAGCAATTATTGGCAACCTCAAAAGTATATCGCGAGATTGCTGCCTCACAATTACCAGAAACGGAGGCGGTTTAAGATGAAGATGAAAACGGTAAGTAAGTTACTGCGTTTTGCTGCTCCGTATCGACTGTTATTAGTATTGGTGGTTGTCATGGCAGTTATTCAGGTTGGGGCTACTTTACTGGCACCGATTTTGATTGGTCAAGCTATTGATCATATTATTGGGGTTAATAATGTCCAATTTGATCAAATTTTGATAATCGCATTGCAATTAGTTGTTGTTATTTTAGTCGCGGTTGTCGCGCAATTATTGTTGGCAAGAAGTACGAACAAATTAGCCTATAACATGGTGCATGACTTACGTCGGGATGCAACTTTAACAATCGGAAAAATGCCACTCCGCGCTATTGATGAGCGCGCTCATGGCGAAATCATTAGTCGCGTGATTACTGATATTGATATAATCAGCGATGGACTTTTGCAGGGGTTTTCGCAATTATTCACCGGCATATTAACCATTTTCGGAACCTTGTTGTTTATGTTTTTGATTAATGTTTGGGTGACTTTGATTGTCTTGATTTTAACCCCGGTATCACTTTTTGTAGCAACGATTATTGCTAAGAAGTCATATACGCGATTTAATGAACAATCACGGTTACGCGGCGAAATGACCGGATATATTGAAGAGATGATTAATAATCAGAATGTGGTGCAGACTTTTTCTTATGAATCGCGTTCGCAGGAAAATTTTGAGGAAATTAACGAACGATTATATCAAAGTGGTGTGCGGGCCCAATTCTATTCATCACTGACAAATCCATCAACCCGTTTTATCAATGCTTTGGTCTACGTAGTTGTGGGGATTGCTGGGGCGTTGTTGGTACTTGGAGGCAGCTTTAGTATCGGGGCGCTTAGTGCGTTCTTGACTTACGCCAACCAATATATGAAGCCGTTCAATGAGATTACGGGAGTAATTACCGAGTTGCAATCGGCGTTGGCCTCAGCAACTCGCGTTTTGGAAATAATTGATGCTCCTAGTGAAGTTGCTGATAGTAAGGATGCGTTCGTGCTTGAAGCAGTAACTGGCGCAGTTGAACTTGATAATGTAGCTTTCTCATATACCAATAAACCATTTATTACTGACTTCTCGTTGCAAGTGGAGCCAGGTGAAATTATTGCTATTGTCGGACCGACTGGTTGCGGTAAGACGACGCTGATTAATTTACTTATGCGCTTCTTTGAAATTGATGATGGTATTATTTCAGTAGATGGTAAGAATATTAAGATGCTGACTAAAGATAGTTTGCGGACCCAATATGGGATGGTACTGCAAGAATCATGGCTTTTCCACGGCACTATTCGTGAGAATATTGCCTACGGCAAGCCTGATGCCAGCGAGAATGAAATTATTGCTGCAAGTAAACTGGCAAATGCTCACTTCTTTATTGAGCAACTGCCAGATGGCTATGATACCTATATTACTGATGGTAATGGCAGCATCTCAGAAGGGCAACGGCAACTGCTTTGCATTGCCCGTATCTTCTTGATTGATCCGCCAATGCTGATTCTAGATGAAGCAACCAGCAGCATTGATACACGAACCGAGATTCAAATCCAGCGAGCTATGGACGCAATGATGCAAGGCCGAACCAGTTTCATCATTGCCCACCGTTTATCAACAATTAAAAATGCCCACCGCATTGTCGTAATGAAGGATGGCAAAATCATTGAAGTCGGTAACCACCAGCAGTTGCTTGATTTAAACGGTTTTTATGCTAATTTATATAATACTCAGTTTGAGTAAACAAAAAGCCCGCGAATTAATCGCGGGCTTTTTTCAATTTTATTCATCAGCCGGAAAAATGATTCCGGCGCTGATTCGTGCTTGAGTTAGAATTTGCATCACATTGCGGCTGTGTTCCAGTCGCTGCTGCATCTGTTGAACATCATTTGCCGCCAGCATTTTAGTAAATGCTACAAATTCGTCATACATGCGATGTTTATCGGCTTCGTAGTTGTAATTAGTTATTGTACCGCTTTTGCGGTCGTAGTGGGTGAATTCCGGCAAGACATTTGCCGCGCCATCTACATGGATAGTACCGTTCTCACCTTGAATCGTTACAAAGGAAGTAGCGGCGCAATCCTTAGCACCGATGCAAACGGCTTTGGTGCTGCCGTAATCAAACATCAAAATTCCTGAAGTATCAATTGCTTGTTCAATGTTGGCAGCATATTGCACCGCATTTGGCGCGCCAAGCAAGCCGGCAACGAAGTGAACATTGTAGCTATTTAAATCCATCAGTGCGCCACCGGATTTGCTACGGTCAAAGGCGGGGAGAATAGTGCCGTTTTTGAAGGCATCATAACGCGATGAGTATTGCGAATAGTTAGCTTCAATCAGTTTGATAGCACCAAGCTCTGGCATGAGTTCGCGAATCGCTTGATAGTTTGGTGAATACTGGTTAGTAATTGCTTCAAGCAGAAAAACCGGTTTTTGGTTTGCAATATCAATTAATTGCTCAAGTTCGTTGAGATTGCTGGTAAATGGTTTTTCGCAAATAACATGTTTGCCGGCTTCTAATGCTTGTTTTGAAAAAGCAAAATGTAAGTTATTGGGCAGGGCAATGTAGACAGTATCAAACTCTGTGCTTGCCAAGAAGTCTTCATACTCGATGAAGACTTCTTGGATTTTATACTCATCCTGCAACTGCTCAAGAACAGTTATATCACTTGCAAGACCAAATATTGCCTGTAACTGTATCTCAGGGATTCTTTTTAACACTGGCAGGACGTCATGGACAATCATGCCGCTGCCAACAATTCCAAGTTTCATAATTAATCACTCCATTATTATTTTATATAGTTAGACTTAATTGAAAACGCTTGAAATCGTAGGAAACTGAAAAAATTTTGATTGAGCGTATCCAAAAATACGTGATTGAGGAATTTTTTCAGTTTGCATAGATTGCGGGCGTTTTAAATCAGTCTAATTGAGAAATTCCGGTTTCAAGCATCTCCATCACCAGCATTGTTTCTTCGTCCTTAACAATCTTTTCTGCGCCGTCACGAATCGAGCGATACATGCCGTCATAGATGCGACCGTAATCACCATTCTCAGAAATAACTTTTTCCTCGTGATAAACACCAGCGTCATCAATATAGGTTAGAGTGCCATAATGTTCTGGTAAGTCGATACCAAAACCAGGCTCACCCGGCATGTAGAAGAGTTTCAAATGTTCTTCCTGGCGATCAATTGTGGTTTTTTCAAACATACCCTTTTTACCATAAACAATAAAACTAGGACGCATTTTTAAACGGAAGAAGCTCGAGCGGATAGAAACTTTTAAACGGTCATAATATAAATCAATGTCGAAGTAGTCATTGAAGCGGCCTTTACCTAGAAGTTGACGAACATCATAATGCACATTATCCGGAGCTCCAAAGAAGCTCACTGCTTGATCAATAGTATGGCAGCCATGACCATATAAAAAGCTATTAAATGGATCAAATGCTTCAACACCAAGCGGCACTTCAGGACGGAAGTAATCATAGTTCATTTCAACTTCGATAATATCACCGAGCTTGCCGCTTTTAATGACTTTCTGCATGGTTAAGAAATCTGAATCAAAACGGCGGTTTTGGTAACATTGCACCAGCAATCCTTTTTCCTTAGCATAAGCAAAAATTTCCTTAGCTTCATTACTTGTCATCATAAATGGTTTTTCAACTAAAACATGTTTGCCGGCATCAAGCACCATTTTTGCATATTCATAATGTGAATCCTGCATCGTAGCAACTACAATCATTTCAATTTCCGAATCATTAAGTAATTCCTGCAAATCCGTAGTATAATGAACCTGAGGGATTTTTTCCCAGATATCATTTTCGGGATTACGAGAGTAAATGGTTTTCACCTTAATTGTCTCGCGTTGTAAAACGAAGGGCAGGTGGTAGCGATTAACACTCTTACCATTACCAATATAACCAATAGTTAACATAAACTTCACTCCTTAAAGTATCTTGCATTTATTATAACAATAAAATTGGGATTCTTACGGAATTAGGAAAAAAAGTTCATCATTTCAATATTAATATGAATAAAACCCGAACCAAAGGTTCAAAATGGAGGAACAACTATGAAATTTCAAGAGCAACTGTATAATGCTGAATTAACTGATTCTGAAATAAGGATTGCTGATTTTATTATCAGCAATCCGGCAAAACTTGAATCGCTAACGATTCAAGTTTTGGCTCGTTCCACCTATACCTCAAACGCTAGTATTATTCGCTTTGCCAACAAATTAGGCTGGCGCGGCTTTAGTGAGATGAAAATTGATTTGATTAAAGCAAGAGAAGTGCAGAAGTATACTTTAGCAGAAATTAATCCTAATGTACCATTTGAAGATAATGCTTCTATTGATCAGATCGCCCAGGATATTATGCATCTCATGCAACGTGCAGTTGTTGAGAGCAATCAATTTATTGACGAGGCAGCAATCTTTCAAGCTACCAAACTGCTTTATGATGCTGAAAGAATATTTATATTTGCTTCTGGTGATTCGCAGGTGCGTGCCGAAAGCTTCCAAAATAAATTATGGAAAATCAATAAGTATCCGATTATTGCTAATGAGCGCGGAGAGACCAGTGTAAATGGCGCAAACCTGACACCAAAAGATTGTGCTTTTTTCATTAGCTATACAACTAAGTCAGCAAATAGTAATCGCATTGCCCGTCGTTTAAGAGCGAGCGGTGTGCCGACGATTTTATTAACGGCGCGCGCGGAAAGCAATCTTGGCAAGAACGCTGATGTTATTCTGCAAGTGCCGCAAATGGAAGTGAGCGAATTGATGAAGATTGCCACTTTTGCCTCACAAACAGCTTTTGACTACGTACTCAATGTATTGTTTTCAACTTTATATCAGATTGATTATCAAAAAAACAATGCCCGCCAGCATATTTTGGATCGGGAACAAAGATAAAAACCGGGAGCTTACGGCTCCCGGTTTTTTGCGTTTAAATATGAGATTGTAATTGCGTATTGAGTTCATTAAATAGTTGAGTTAATTCTGCTTCTGGGATTGCTGCAACGGCATCGCCGACTGAAAGCTCAAAACCGCAACCGGTTTTGGTAGATACTAAGTAACCGCTGATGCCAATATTGCTCTTTTCTTGTAGCTCCTTTAATAGCGGAGCGACAGTTTCCGCCGGCAATGCGAAGTGAACATGGAACATGTTAGAAACCGGCGTTTCCGGCAATGTGGTTATTCCGGCACAATTATTAAACGCAACTGCCAATTTTCTAGCGGTTTGATAATATGTTGTCATGTTGTTAATTCGCTTGTCGAAGTAGTAATCAGCAGCGAGAATGTATGGGTAGAGGCTGATTAGGTCACCACCATAACGACGCTTCCAGATTTTAGCCGCTTCACAGAATGCGGAATCGCCGAGCAGGATGGCTCCGGCAATTCCGCCTAAGCCTTTATAGAATGAAGCATAGACGCTATCAAATAAACTGGCAATTTCTTTTACACTTTTCTGATAGTATGGTGTGATTTCCCAAATGCGGGCACCATCAAGATGCAAAGCAATGTTGCGCTCATGGCAATAAGCAGAGATAGCCTCTAATTCAGTAAAGCTGGGTAATTGGCCGCCGATTTCGCGTTGTGGTAATTCCAGTAATACACAAGCAACAGTTTCCGGTAGGTTTTGGATATCTGCTAATGTAGTGACCCGGCTTGCTTCGCCAAGTAAAATTGGTTTGATTGGCTGTAATACTTTCAAGCCGTCTTGTTCATGGATTTCTAAGTGCGACAATGGGTGATAGGCGACATTATTATTGTTGTGCCGATCACACCAGATGCGTAAGGCGATTTGTTGGGCCATAGTGCCGCTCGGAAAGAATACCGCAGCTTCATAGCCAAAGAAATCAGCCATTTTATTTTGGAAATCAGTGATGATGGTTCCTTGACCATACATGTCACTTTCAAGGCTGACATCAATGTTTTCTAAAGCTGTTTTTAAGATGCCAACGTTGCGGGGACCATGTTGCGCTAATTTATAGCTGGTTTTTTGGTAGCTGCTTTTTAGTTCAGAAAGGTTATCCATTTAAATCGCTCCCTTTAGTAATATTATTGACTATTGTACCACAGGCAATTGGCAAACGCTACGCCCGTGGAAGTATCCGAAGGGTGCAATTCCATGAAAATTGGCAAAAGTTTGAATATAAATGCTTGACAGTTACGTAACGTAACACGCTATAATACAATTAATCTTAAGATAATATTTTAGTTTATATATAAACGAGGTGGCAAGAATGGCTTATTCGGTATCTGAACTGGCAAAAATTGTTGGTGTTAGTAAACGACAAATCCGTTTCTATGAAGAAAAAGAATTACTACAATCAGAGTTTAGTGTAGAACGAGGCTTGAAAGTTTTTTCGGAAACAATGAAAGAGCAGTTGTACTTGATTCTTTTTTTACAGACTGCTGATTTCAGTTTACAGGAAATTGCCGGAATTATCCAAAGTGGTATGCCAACAGCAGCATTATTATCACGTAAGGATGCTTTAAAAGAAAAGCAACTGCATGTTGAGGCAATTTTAGCAATTATTGCGCAGTTGGAACAAAGTGAATTAGTTTTCACGGATACTGCGGATATGTATACTTTGCTGATGCAAGAACAACGGCGCCGTTCAGTTGAAGAACAGTATTCTGATAGTGAGAACTTTCAGTCGCGGCTTCAACTGCATGAACTGTACAGCCAAAATACTCAAGGCTGGCAGAACTGGGTTATTGAGCAGATGGATATTGGTGATGATGCCAATATTCTGGAAATTGGTTGTGGTACTGGTGAACTCTGGGATGACGGCCGGTATGCGTCACTACCAGAATCAGTAAAAATACTACTAACCGATAAGGAACAGACAATGTTGGAAATATGCCGCTATAAATTTAAAGGTATATCTCAGTTTCGTCCGGTGCGGCAGTTTGATATTACTGCGGACACTTTGATTGATGAGCAATTTGATGTGATTATCGTCAACCATGTACTGCAACTTTTTGATAATAGCAGTGAACTTTTGGCGCGAATTGCT
The DNA here is from genome assembly GCF_005771635.1 of Culicoidibacter larvae. Taxonomy (GTDB): domain Bacteria; phylum Bacillota_I; class Bacilli_A; order Culicoidibacterales; family Culicoidibacteraceae; genus Culicoidibacter; species Culicoidibacter larvae. The sequence continues at coordinate 50,505 of NZ_VBWP01000004.1, forward strand.
AAGATGTTAAAGCCGGACGGCAAGATATATGCTTCAACTGTTGGTGAACAGCACATGTACGAACTGGAAATGCTATTGCAGAAACTTGATAAACGGATGACTTTGCGAATTGATTCTCAAGTACTGAATTTTAGCCTTGAAAAAGGACAAGAGAAGATTCCCAAAGGACTTACTTTGCTAGAAACACTTTACTATCAGGATCAATTAGCAGTAAATGAAATCCAACCGTTAATGCAGTACATTTACTCAACTAAATTTATCGGTAATGTCCAACAATTTGATAGTCCCGAATTTAAAGCCAAACTTGCAAAAATCCTTGCCACCGAACTTGAAAAGCAGAACGGTCAAATCAACATTCAAAAACACACGGGAATGTTTGTAATGCAAAAGGAGTAGAGAAAATATGGACAAAACAGTACTATTAACCGGTGGTGCCGGCTTTATTGGCTCGCACATTGCCGAAAATTATATTGCTATGGGCTTGAAAGTAGTGATTCTTGACGATTTATCATCCGGAACCCTCAATAATTTGCAAACGATTATTAATCATGAGAATTTGGATTTCTATCAAGGCAGTATCCTTGATAGAAATCTGCTGCAAACAATATTCAACAAGCACAAGATCTCAATCATCAATAATCATGCGGCACAAAAATCAGTGCCAGCATCAGTTGCCGATCCTATAAAAGATAACGAGCTGAATGTTGTTGGCTTATTATACTTGTTGGAAATGGTTAAGGAACATCCGGTTGAGCGCTTTATTCAGGCTTCAACCGGCGGCGCTTTAGCTAAAGAAATTATTGGCGATGAGCGTTCTAAAGAAACTGATACGCCAATGATTACTTCACCATATGCTTTGACTAAGTTTGCCGTTGAGCACTATTTAAGCATTTATGGCGAGCTCTATGGTTTTGACTACGCATTGCTTCGCTACGCCAATGTTTACGGACCGCGGCAAATCGCCGATGGCGAGTGCGGTGTTGTGCCAATCTTCGCCGACAACATTCTTGCCGGCCGGACATCAAAATTGATGACCTATGCCGACATGCCTCGCGGGTGCACCCGCGACTATATCTATGTCGGCGATGCTGCTGAGCTCAATCAACTGTTGATTGAGCAACCGCAGCTGCAATCCGGCATCTACAATGTCGGCAGCGGTATTGAGCTCGCGATGATGGATATATATGAAGCGCTGGAAAAAGCCTTTGATAAAGAGGTGGCGATTGAAATTGCGCCACCGCGAGCCGGTGATTTGCGACGCTCAATTCTAGACTCAAGCCATTTACTGGCCACATTCAATTGGCAACCGCATACTTCTTTGGAAGATGGACTAATGCAGTTGAAACAATACTATGATGAAAACTAAAAAACTGCCGGGCTCGCCCCGGCGGTTTTTATAAATTCTTCTCATTTGGTCAAAATTAGCACCTGTGTTATAATAAATTGGTGATAATTAGGAGGGAAAGAATGAAGAAAATTACTCACTTATTCAGCGATTTGGATGGAACCTTATTCGTTGATGAACAAGTATATAGAAAAGATGTTGAAGCAATTCACGCCTTTATTGCCAGTGGCGGCGAGTTTCATGTGGCAACCGGGCGAACCGATATAGAGATATTAAATTTAAGCATTGAAGAACATGTACCGGTACATTTCCGGGTTAGCAATAATGGTGCGACGGTAGTGACTCCGGAGGATGGGAAAATTTTTGAACGTTTGCTGCCGAAACCGGCAACAAAGTTCATTGCTGACTTTATTAGCGAAAACTATGGATTATTCGGTGATATTGAATGTACAACTCCGGACCTGACATATTTTTTGTATGAACCAGAGGACTGGGTGCTTTCATATAAAGCTGATTCGTATAAAATTGATCCTGAAGTAATTCACAAACTTGGTCATTCAATTGATTCAATTAAGTTTTTTATTGCTGGCCAAGAAGATGTCATTGAACGGATGGTGCATCACTTCGATACTGATTTCAAAGATACAATTGCTTACTTTAATGATATTAATGCGGTTAATATTGTACCGGCAAATGTTTCTAAAGGGACTGGTATTAACCGCATCCTTCATGACTATAAAATCAATCGTAATCAAATTGCCGTTATTGGTGATGCCGCTAATGACATTCCTATGTTTGGCGTGACGCCGCATAGCTTTACTTTTACACGCTCAAAACAGTTTGTAAAAGATACAGCGCAATATCATGTTAATAGTGTTGCTGATGCAATTGAGCGCATTATGGCTTATAATGAGCGAGTTGATAAACGATGAAAATAATTACTGAACCGCAATTTTTTACTCAGCCGGCGTTGGAACTAGCGCCGGCTTTGCTTGGCAAATATTTGGTCCGCCATGTAGATGGCGAGGAATTAGTTGTCAAAATTGTTGAAGTTGAGGCATATGTTGGACCGGATGATAAGGGTGCACATACTTATGGCGGCAAGCGCACCAACCGCACCGAAACGATGTTTTGGCGCGGTGGGCATATATATGTATATTTGATTTATGGCATGTATTACTGTATGAATATTGTTGCCGGGCTTGAGGGCGCTCCCGAGGCATGCTTGATTCGCGCCGTGGAACCGGTGAGCGGTATTGAAAAGATGCGCGCACTGCGACCGCTAAAGAGCAAGAAGCCGGAGTTGCTCAGCAACGGTCCAGGAAAACTGACGCTGGCCCTGAATATTGATAAAGATATGAATGGCTACGATTTGCTGGAGCAAAGTCAAATGTATTTAGCAGAAGGTGAAGTACCGCATAAAATTATTGCCGGCCCGCGAATTAATATTGATTACGCCGAAGAATACGTAGATGTCCCTTGGCGTTTCTACATTGCTGATAATAAATTTGTATCTAAATAAACTATGAACTGAGGAATATATTTATGCCAGTAAATCGAGTAGCAGCCTTTAGTGATGGCGTTTTTGCCATCATTATTACTATCATTATTTTAGGAATGTCATTTCCAAATAGCTATGATGTCGCAAGTATATTAAATTTTTCATGGGACATATTTGTCTTTTTTGAAGCAGGGTTGATGATTGGTGCCTATTGGTATGTGCAAAGTCGTCTGCTGGACGGACTTGAACGTATCTCAGTAAAGGGTGGATTGATAACAGTCATCTACTTGTTGGAACTTGCGTTAATTCCGCTGTTTACTAAAGGAATAATGGAAAATCCCGATGCAACTTTTCCAGCTTTAGGATTCGCGATAGTTATCCTGCTCTCAAATATTATCTACCATTTCATGCAACGTGAAATACAAAATCAACAGGCAATAACTTTTAATCGCAATTTAGCAATATTTGTAACTATCAGCACCATTATCATCGGTATAATCAGTATTTTTGCACCACGATTGGCTGTAATAACATTAATTATATTTCCGATTGTTCGCTGGAATGTGCTGCTTAAAATACCAAAGGAGCTGAAACAATGATTAAAGGAATCAACCATATTACTTTTTCGGTGGCAAATTTAGAGCGCTCAATTGACTTTTATCAGAAAACTCTGGGGGCAAGTCTTGTCGCCCAAGGCGAAAGACTTGCCTACTTTGATTTGGCAGGAGTTTGGCTGGCGCTAAACTTAGAAACTGAAGTAACGCGGAGTAACAGCAGTTATTCTCATATAGCGTTTAGTATTACTCAAGAAGATATTCCTGAGTTTTTGTCACGATTGCAACAAGCAGAGGTTACTATTGAGCCAGGCAGAAGTCGCAATATTGCTGAAGCTGATTCCATATACTTTCGTGATCCTGATGGTCACTTGCTTGAGGTGCATTGCGGCAGTTTGCAGCAACGTCTGGAGTTTTATTTGCAAAATCGTTCGGATATTGTAGTTTTTACCAAATAATTGCTTGGCGTATCTTGAACCGATATAGTGATTATGATATTATTAGTATAGAAAAAGACGATAGCCGCGCGCGCCATTTTGCGCGTGGCTATCGTGCAGCCACTCTGAGAACACAGACTCGAGTGGCTTTTTTAAAAAAGAAAGTGTGGGATTACATTAGTTTATGAGTGCTGAAATTATTGATGGATTTATGATTGCTAAAGGATACCGCGAACGTTTAGCGTTGGAAGTTGAAAAATTTGTCGCTGAACATGGGGTTCGTCCGGTTATTCGGGTGTTGCTGGTTGGCGATAATCCCGCAAGTCTTTCTTATATTAAGGGTAAGGTGAAAGCTGCAGCAGAGATTGGTATTGATTCTGAGGTTTTGCGTTATGAACCAAGTATCACTGAGGCAGAATTGTTGGCTGAGATTGAACGGATTAATCAGAATCCGGCGATTCATGGTATATTAGTGCAGTTACCATTACCTAAACATATTGATGAGCATAAGGTTGGTTTGGCAGTCGATCCGATGAAGGATATTGATGGTTTTCATCCGGTGAATCAAGGAAATAGTTTGGCGGGCAATTGGTGTTTGGAATCATGTACGCCAAAAGGAGTCATTGCTTTGCTTGATACGATTGGCTGCGATTTGAATGGTAAGAAAGTTGTCGTTATCGGTCGCAGTAATATTGTTGGTAAACCAGTATCGGTGCTGGCATTAAATCGTAATGCGACGGTGACGATTTGCCATTCACGGACTCAAAATTTAGCTGAAGAGGCGCGGCAGGCAGATGTTTTAATTGTAGCGATCGGTCAGCCGAAGTTTGTTGGTGCTGATTTTGTGAAGCCGGGTGCGGTAGTTATTGATGTTGGTATAAGCAGAACTGCGGAAAATAAATTAGTTGGTGATGTTGATTTTGATTCGGTGAAAGAAGTTGCCGGATGGATTACTCCGGTGCCTCGTGGTGTCGGACCGATGACAATTGCAATGTTAATGCAAAATGCTTTTGAAGCAATGACAAAACAAATTTCGGAAGGAGCGGTATCAGTATGATTGAACGGTATAGCAGAGCGGAGATGCGTGAAATTTGGAGCGACCAAAATCGATTCCAGGCATGGTTAGAGGTTGAAATTTTGGCAGCAGAAGCTTGGAGCAAGCTTGGTGAGATTCCAGAGAGCGATGTTACGGCAATACGTAAAAGTGCAACCTTTGATATTGCACGAATTTTGGAAATCGAAAAAGAGACACGCCATGATGTGGTAGCTTTTACTCGTGCAGTCAGTGAAAGCTTAGGCGAGGAACGTAAGTGGGTTCACTACGGTTTGACTTCTACTGATGTTGTTGATACAGCCTATGGTTATGTTTACAAGCAGGTGAATGAACTGCTTGAGCATGATTTAGAGCACATGCTTGAAGTGTTGAAGAAGCAAGCTTTAACTTACAAGGATACAATTATGATGGGACGTACTCATGGCGTGCATGCTGAGCCAACTACTTTTGGTTTAAAGTTTGCGCTTTGGTATGATGAAATGCGTCGAAATATTGAACGTTTTCAGTTAGCCCGCAAGCAAATTGAAGTTGGTAAGATTAGTGGTGCGGTTGGCACCTTTGCCAATACTCCGCCATTTGTTGAGGAATACGTTTGTGAACATCTTGGTATCGGTCATGCGCTGATTTCAACTCAAACGTTACAACGTGACCGCCATGCATTTTATATGGCAACTTTGGCTTCAATTGCCAGCACGATTGATAAGATGGCGACTGAAGTGCGCCATCTGCAACGTTCAGAAGTGCGTGAGGCAGAGGAATATTTTGCCAAAGGCCAAAAAGGTTCAAGTGCGATGCCGCATAAGCGTAATCCGATTGGTTCAGAAAATATGAGTGGTTGCGCGCGGGTGATTCGCGGTTATATGGTGACCGCTTATGAAGATGTCGCTTTGTGGCATGAACGGGATATTTCTCATTCATCAGTTGAGCGAATCATTATGCCGGATGCAACAATGTTGCTGGATTATATGTTGAATCGTTTTAGCAATATTCTGGAAAACTTATTTGTATATCCGGAAAATATGCGCCGTAATATGGATAGAACTTTGGGGCTCATTTTCTCACAGCGAGTGTTACTTGCTTTGATCGATAAGGGCTGGTCTCGAGAAAAAGCTTATGATACGGTACAACCTTTAGCGATGCAGGCTTGGGAAGAACAAGTGCCATATCGTAGTTTGATTGAATCAAACCACGATATCGTTGCGACTTTGAGCCCAGAAGAAATTGCAGACTGTTTCGATCCAAGTTATCATGTGAAGCACGTTGATGAGATTTTTGCCCGGGTTGGTTTGCTGTAGGAGAGTGGTGGCATGAAAATTTTTGTCATAAACGGACCTAATATTAATATGACGGGTATTCGTAATCATGCGGTATATGGCTACCAGACTTTTGATGATTTGCAACTGGAAATTTATGATTTTGCTAAGCGTAACAATCTGGATATCACAATCAAACAGAGCAATCATGAGGGTTTACTGATTGATTGGCTGCAACAAGCATTTTTTGAGGAATACGATGGCATAATATTAAATGCCGGCGCCTTTACGCATTATAGTTATGCATTGCGTGACGCGGTGGAGTCAATAAGACCAATTCCAGTCATTGAAGTACATATGAGTGATATTTATGCACGTGAAGATTTTCGTAAAAATTCGGTGCTGAGTGATGTTTGTGATGCTTCAGTCGTCGGTAAGGGATTTGGCAGTTATATTGAGGCTTTAGAGCTTTTATTAGATAAATAATTTTGGAGAAAAAGAGGAAACCAAGGCGGTTCGTGGGACCGCCTTGGTTTTTATTTATGATAAAAAAGTGGTTGCAATGAATTTTTAGTTGTGATAAAATTAACCCAATATTTTTTTTGAGGAGAGGATTATATGATAGAAAATTTATTAATTAACCAAAAATGTAAGCGCTTCCTAAAAATGGCTTCAAGTGTTGTTTTAGCAATTGCTTTGGTGTTCTCATTTGGTTCTTCAGTATTTGCGGTTGAGCCAAGCAGTGATGTTAGCGGTGAGAAGATTGATCCTGCAGTTTTGCAGTATGAGGGCAAAAACGTATCGATTATTGTTGAGTTGAGTGAAACGCCAACCGCGTTTAGTGAACAGCCGGCAGCAGAGGCAACCGTTGATGCAGAACATCGGGAATTTGTTGAAGAAGTTGAAGCTGTTGTTGCGGATAGTGTTAGTGATAATGGCAATTATCGGTCTAACAGTGTTCCCGAGAAGCTAGAGGTTGTTACTCTAAGCGAAACTAAGGCAGTCTTCAACAGTGTGGCAATGATTGTGCCTAAAAGTGAAGTGCCAGCAATTGCTGAGAACAGTTCAGTGAAGTATGTGTGGCTGAATAACAGCTATCATATTGAGCCTAACGATGTTGAGAGTTTTGCCAATGAAACCTTATATCCAAATCTTTCGACATTGAATGTAGCTGGTTTACATCAAGAAGGTTTGACCGGTTCGGGAATTAAGGTAGCGGTTTTAGATACCGGAATTGACTATAACCATCCGGATTTAGCGTCTGTTTACAAAGGTGGCTGGGATTTCATTGATGATGATAATGATCCTATGGAAACAACATACGTGGATTGGCAAGCAAGTGGCAGACCGGAGTATAGTGCCAGTGGCAATAGCTACTACACAAGCCATGGAACACATGTAGCTGGGACGATTGCGGCGACAGAATCAGCAAGTGTGGATTATGCAGCATTAGGTGTTGCGCCAGATGTAGATTTATATGCTTATCGTGTGCTTGGACCTTATGGCAGCGGCGAGGATGCGGGTATTGTAGCGGCAATTGAGGAGTCTTACACTCAAGGCATGGATGTTATCAATTTATCACTTGGTGATGAAAATCCGGTTGAAAAATCAGCTTCAAGTGTCGCAATTAACAACATAGCACGTTTAGGTGTTGTTCCGGTTGTATCTGCTGGCAATAGTGGTCCGAATTATAATACTATTGGTTCACCGGCAGTTGCACCATTAGCAATTACTGTTGGCGCTAGTTCAAGTGAATTTGAGTTACCGGAATATGAATTGTTTGATAATAATAATCAAGATTATTCAATTCGTTTGTTCGGACAACCATTTGCCGGTGTTGATACACTTTTGGGAACATCACAGCAAATCGTATATGCTGGATTAGGAAAAAGTGAAGATTTTACCGGAATAGATGTTAATGGTAAGGTAGCTCTGATTAAGCGAGGTGAAATTGCCTTTGTTGATAAGGCAGCGAATGCTAAGGCAAATGGCGCGATTGCGGTAATATTTTATAATAACGGCAGTGGCAAGATCGACAACTATCTTGGTGAAGCCAGTGATTTTTTGCCAATGTTTGATATGAGCGGTGAAGAAGGTACCGCATTAACATCAGTAATTGCTGACAATCAGCAAATAACTTTTGGTAATCAGGTGAATACACATGTAATGCCTGGTGACACTCTAGCAAGCTTTTCATCACGTGGCGGCTCAAATCCATCATATTTTGTAAAACCAGAAATTACTGCTCCTGGAGTGAGTGTTCTATCGACGGTTCCAGATTATGATGGCTCTAGTTATGACACAGCGTACGGTCGCAAAAGTGGAACTTCAATGGCGGCACCTCATGTAGCTGGTGTAGTTGCATTGATGCTACAATACGCAAACACTCAAGGCGTGAATTTGAGTGTTGATGATATACGCGTGCAACTTATGAATAGTGCGGTACCGCTTGATCAAGAGTATGGAGTTTATGCTACCGGAGCAGGAAGGATTGATCCGTATAAGGCAATTCATGCCGAAACGCAGATCTATTCATCGGCAACATATAGTTACTATACAGGCAGCGATTTAAGTTCAGCAACTGATACTTATCGCTCGGCAGCGTTGCAGTATGGCTATACATTAAGTAATGAGACTAAAACTGCAAGTCTGGTTTTTGATAATGATACTAGTACAAGTAAGACCTATAGTTTAAGTCTTCAGTCAACAACTGATGCTGCACTAGATAGTAGTTGGCAATTATCATACGATACAACTATTACCGTACCGGCAAATGGCAGTGAAAGTATGGATGTAACCATTGAATTGAATAATGATGCACCATTCGGCATTTATGAAGGAATTCTTGAGGTTACTGACAGTGAAACTAATCAAGTAACCAGAATTCCGGTTGCCTATGTGAAAAAGGACGATGGTGTGAAACTGGAACGGCTGCAACCAGTCGCATCAGTATTACGTAAGAACAATCCGTTTGTTCAGCGTGTTCCAGTAGCCAGTGTAACTTTCTTCGCTGAAGTTGATGAAATTACTCTGCATGTCTATCAAAACAATGTAAGTGCCAATGCCGGAGAAACATACTTAGGATCAATGCCATTAATTACCCAAGAAGATGAATTACTTGCAGCTGATAAGGCATATGCCTTTACTTGGGATGGTAGCTATTATGATAGTAGCAATCAGTTACAGGTAGCACCTGAGGGAAGTATACGCCTTGAAGCGCGTGCTCATGCAACTGATAATCGTCAGTTCAGTGAATCAATAGCAATGTTTATTGATAATTCAGCACCGGAACTAACTTTGAATAACATTTCACTATCAAGTGCGCATACAATTGAAATTGGTGAGCAGACACCGGTGACAACGGTGGATGGTAAAACGTACTATCAGTTAAGCGGAAAAGTTAGTGACAGCAGTTACGACCAACTGAATGCACTAGGTGAAACCAATGAAAGCGGTGATGCGTTTTCACAAGGAGATAATACCGTAGTGCTTTTAGATGAAGGTTTATCAACCATTGTCGATGTGCCAACGGTTGATAATCAAGGAAACTTTAGTTTGCTCATCGATAAAGCCGAATTTGATGCTAGCAATGGTATGAATTATCGCTTAACTGCTTTTGACTATTTTGGTTCTATGAATAGTCTAAATAGTGCGGCATCATTGCAATTAGTAAAAGGACAGAGCGGTGGCTCATCAAGTGGAACTAATAACAACAGCGGAAGTGAGGACATCACGGTATTGCCGCAAACCGGTCAAAGTTATTTTGAAGCGGGAGTGCTGGGAATGATTTTAGTCATTGGCGGCGCAGTATATATTTTACGCAAAAAAGATAATTAAGAGGATAAAGGCGGGAGTTTAGCTCCCGCCTTTATTAACTTTCTCACCAAAAGCAAAAAAGATGTGCTATAATAGATACAATAAATTTTGCAATATTAAGGAGTGTACAGTTATGAGAATTAAAACAATTCAAGAGATTTTAGCAGAAAAAAATTTGGACGCTTTACTTGTGGCAAGTGATAGCAATCGTCAGTATTTAAGTGGTTTTAGCGGTTCGTCTGGGGCTTTAGTGGTTACCCGTACAGATAGTTATTTAATTACTGATTCACGCTATACAACGCAAGCAACAAGTCAAACGGCACCATTCGGTGTAGAAGTTGTTCAACATAATGGACCGATGGCCTTGGATATTGAGTTAGTATTACAAAAACATGGTGTTAAGACTTTAGGTTTTGAAGCAGAACATGTTGATTATGCGACTTATCTTAATTGGGATAAACAATTTAGTGCTGAGTTGATTGCGACTACAGAATTAGTTGAACGCGTGCGCATGATTAAAGATGCTGAAGAATTAAAATTGATGGATAAAGCAGTTGAAATTATTGAAGATACTTATTTACATGTATTGGATTTTGCAAAAGCCGGAATGCGTGAGCTTGATGTGGCTTTAGAAGCTGAATTCTATATGCGTAAACTTGGTGCTTCTGGAACTTCGTTTGATACGATTGTTGCCAGCGGATGGCGCGGAAGTTTGCCGCATGGTGCTGCCAGCGACAAAGTAATTGAAGATGGTGATTTGGTTACCCTTGATTTTGGGGCGGTATACCAAAGTTATTGTTCAGATATGACGCGTACTTTTGCGGTTGGAACACCACGCAGTGAAAAATTAGTTGATATTTATAATATTGTTTTAAAATCACAGCTTGCCGGTTGCGATGCAGTTGCTCAAGGGTTGAGTGGTGCGGCCGTGGATAAAGTTGTTCGTGATATTATTACTGATGCCGGATATGGTGAATACTTTGGTCATGGAACCGGACATGCTGTTGGCATGGATGTTCATGAGAATCCACGGGTAAGCCCAGCCGGAGAGACTATTTTGGAACCAGGAATGGTAGTTACCATTGAACCGGGGATTTATATTCCGGAATTAGGCGGTATTCGTATCGAGGATATGATTTTAGTAACTGCTGATGGAAACCGCAATATGATGAAAAAAGCACCTAAAGAACTTCGCATTATCTAATTGAAGGGAAGTCTTAAAATGGCTTATAAAGATAGAATTAACCTTGATGGCACTCATAATGCCCGTGATATTGGCGGTTATCCCACTGCGGATAACAAGACCACCAAGTTAAAGCGCTTTGTTCGTACTGACGGACTGCATGATTTAACTGATGATGATGTGAAGAAATTGTTGGAATACGGTGTGAGTGTGGATATTGATTTACGCGGCACTGATGAGGTGGCACGAACTTCAGATCGGCTTCAGTCCGTGCCGGCAATCAAATACGTCAACATTAACTTGCTAGGGCATATTATGGATGTCATCGCCAGCGGCAATGGTGACGTGCCCAAATCACTTGGTGATATGTATATTGCGACTTTAAAATCAGGACAAGAATATTTTAAACAGATTTTTAAACTGATGCTTGAAGATAAAAATGCAACAGTATTATTTCATTGCTCAGCCGGAAAAGACCGTACCGGTATGGTTGCGGCAATGTTATTGATGTTAGCCGGTGTTGAGGAACAAACGATTATTGAAGATTATGCTATCAGCGCCCGTTATTTATCTCCGATTATGGATCAATTTTCGGTTGAAAATGACGCCAGTTTGAGCCACTTTTTGAATTCAGATGCAGAAAATATCAAGATGTTTATTGATGCTATTAATAAAGATTATGGCGGAATTGAAGCATACCTGAAACTTTGTGGGCTTCGTGATGAAGAAATCACGAACTTACGCGCCAGTTTTGTTGAGTAAATCCATATAGTAAAATAGATGATGTTATGGTATAATGGCTGAGTAGTAAATATCAAAATAACTAGGAGGAACCAAGATGATTTCAGTTAATGATTTCAAAACCGGAGTAACAATTGAACTTGATGGAAATATTTTTAAAGTTCTTGAATTCCAACACGTAAAACCAGGTAAAGGAGCTGCCTTCGTTCGTTCGAAATTACGTAACTTACGTAGTGGTGCAGTTATTGATCATACATTTAATGCCGGAATCAAAGTTGCCAAAGCGCATATTGATTACATTACCATGCAATATTCTTATGCAAGCGGCAGTGATTATGTTTTCATGAATATGGATTCATATGAAATGGTTGAAATTCCAGCTAAAGCACTTGAATGGGAGAAAAACTTCTTGCTTGAAGGCATGGAAGTATCGGTAGAATCATATAATGGTGAAATTATCGGGGTTACTTTACCAGATAAAGTAACAATGGAAATTGTTGAATGCGATCCTGCAGTTGCCGGAAATACAGCAACGAATGCAAATAAGAATGCAGTAGTTTCAACTGGATTGCAAGTAAAAGTGCCACTGTTTATTGAAAACGGTGAGCATATTATTGTCAGCACTCAAGACGGACGCTACGTATCACGCAGCTAGAAAAGAGGAGCAATTATGAAAAAAAGCGATTATTTTTATTTTGAAAATGATGAGGGTATCGGTGCAGTTAATCGTGATGCCTTGATTTATGTTGCTTACCAAACTTCTTTGGAAATGCTTGATATGTATCAATTACTTCCTGAAGAGCAAGTGAAAAAACTGGCTCGTAAGAAAGTGATTTTATCGGAAGAAGACGGTAAAGTAAACTTACATATGTATATTCCGATGAAACGCAATGTCAATGCTCGCGAAGTGTGTGAGTTTATCCAGCATGAAGTACGCCGCGTTTTCTTACATATGTGGAATATTAAAATTCATCGTATTGATTTAACCATTGATATGATTGAGATTTAAATGAAGGTTAAAAAAAGCAGAGCCCGAAGCTCTGCTTTTTTATTTTATTTCTTTAACCATATGATAGTACTCATTGCCATACAATTGACGTTTATCAGCATCACTGAATCCTTTGTTCAGGTATATTTGATGAGCTTTATTTTTGTTAATATCAACAATCAGGCTAAGTATTTTAAGATCACTGTTTCGAACTAAGTTTTCAACTGATTCAAAGAGTAAACTGGCAATACCACGTCCTTGCGCGGCAGCATCTACGGCAATTGAGTCAAGGTAGAATTCATCGGCATTTGCTTCACTGGTACTGAAAACCTGAGTCTTGGCATAATTATGTTCTGCCAGCCAGGCTTCGATGTTTTTGTCGAAAAGCTTGATTCTGTTGTAGGGGTATGCAATTGCTATACCAAGGATAGTGTTGTTTTCTTCAAATACCAGAGTGTATTGATAGCTAATGAAAACATCCTCAAGGGTAAAAAGTTGTTCAATAATGGCAATAGCACGTTCTATTGTAAAATCTGCTCCGAGAAATAATCGAATTGTTTCTCCGCTTGCTGAGTAGATAAGCGGAGCCACTTTTTTAGCGTCTTGCGGCGTCGCTTTTCTTATCATGATATCAAATCCTTTCGTCTACTATTTTAACATGAATAACATAAAAAGCTTATGGGAAATACACGTATATCACCAAAACACACATAAACTTCACTTGACCCATGACAACCTGTCACTTATAATAAATCCATACATGACAAGGTGTCATAAAAAAGGATGGATAACATGCATTTATTAGAATTAAAAGATATCAACAAATACTATAAAATTGCCGGAAACCAAAAGTTCCATGTGCTCAAAGATGTCAATGTCAGCTTTGATCGCGGGGAACTCATCTCTATAGTTGGTGAATCGGGGAGCGGTAAATCAACATTGATGAACTTAATTGGCGGTCTTGATTCAGATTTCAGTGGTCAGTTGCTTGTCGATGGTCAAAATATCGGTGAATTTTCTGTAAAAGAATTAGATCGTTATCGTAAAAACAAAGTCGGCTTTGTTTTTCAAAGTTTTAACTTAATATCGCATCTATCAGTACTTGATAACGTTACAATTGCTATGACATTATCAAACGTTAGCAAAAAAGAGCGTGTAAAACGTGCCGAGCAAATTCTGACTGAAGTTGGCTTAAAGGATCATATGCATAAAAAGCCGAACCAGCTGAGTGGTGGGCAAAAACAACGGGTTGCGATTGCCCGGGCGTTGATTAATGATCCGGAAATCATCATTGCTGATGAACCGACCGGAGCATTAGATTCAGAAACAACTACGCAAGTACTTGACTTAATAACCAAAATTGCCCAAAAAGGGAAATTAGTTATTATGGTAACCCACTCGGAAAAAGTTGCTGCTCGTTCAAGCCGGATTGTGCGGATTGCAGACGGAGCAATTATTGAGGATAGTGAAGGTATTGATTTACCGGTCAATATTGAAGCAACTGCCGGTGTTGCTAAAGATAAACAAAATCTTAGTTTCTTTTCGGCAATTAAGTTGGCACTTAATAACATGCGTGAGAAATTTGCGCGTAACTTATTAGTATCAATTGGTGGAAGTATCGGGATTGCTAGCGTAGTATTGATGTTGGCGCTGGGAAATGGTCTGACTGGATACGTTAATGCTTCGCTTAACGATATGGTCAATCCATTAGTAGTAGAAGTAAATATGCCGGCAGCCGAAGATGACAGCAATGATGCAAGTAATCCGGCGATGAATGCACCGGCCATGTCAATGCTTAAGCCAGCAGTTGCGTTTGAGCAAAAAGATATTGATACATTAACTGCAATTGACCATGTCGATAAAGTAGAAAAAGGCTACAGCTTGACTATGGGGGGCGGCAATTCTGCCAGTTATGGTGATAAAAGCAGCAGTATCATGATGTTCTCTACAATATCAGACAATGTTTCAGACAATATGATTGTTGCCGGAGATCGTCCTGGTAAAAACGAAATCATTATTAACAGTGGGTTAATTGATGGACTAGGTTTAACTGAAGAAAATGCCATCGGTAAAGAAATTGAAGTGGCAATTGTTGTTAACCAAGAAATTCTGAAACAACCATTCACTATCAGCGGTATTTATGATACTGGTATGCAACAAATGAGTGCCATTGGAACCGCCTATGTCAATTATGATGACCTTGAACAAATGATGGCCGATAACGATATTACCTTATCACCAACAACTTTATATCTAATTAGTGATGATGCAGCAAATACTGATGCAATAAAAGCAAAGGTAAAAGATTTAGGTTATAAAGGCTCAAATCAAGAAGCCATGCTTTCGCAATTTACTAATATTTTAGATATCTTAACCTATGTTTTAACTGCAATATCAGCAATTTCATTAATTGTTTCAGCAATTATGATTTTGGTTGTATTATATATTAGTGTTGTAGAACGGACTCAAGAAATTGGGGTATTAAAAGCTATTGGTGCCCGTTCAAAAGATATTCGCCGAATATTTACCTCAGAAGCATTTTTGATTGGTTTATTTAGCGGATTAATTGGTATCACTTTTGCCGGTGTTATCGCCTATTTTGTCAACATGGCATCTGATGCAACATTTGGTGCTGCCGTAGTAGGACTTACTTGGGAATATCTTGCCCTGGGATTAATCATTAGTATTATCATCAGTATGATTTCAGGATTGATTCCGGCGAGTATGGCTGCAAGACTTGACCCGGTTGAGTCATTGCGCCACGAATAAGAGAAGAATGGAACGACAGCAGCGGCAAGCCCTGCTGTCGTTCGAAAAAAGGAGCGATTGCTAATGCCAACAGCAACATTTTATAATTTGCCAGCCGAAAAAAAGGCGGCAATCATTGCCAGTGCTGAACATGAGTTTAGTCAGTATAATTTTTATGATGCCTCAATTAACCGGATAATAAAAAGTGCCGGTATTCCTCGTGGCAGTTTCTATATGTATTTTGAAAATAAAGAAGATTTATTCTTTTACTTATTGGCAAAGGTTCGAAATAAGTTGTTTATTCAGTTGGCTCCTTTGATAGTAAAGCGTCGTAATGACATTCTTGGTTTTTACTTAGAACTGTATGATATTGTTGTAGAACAAATATTTAGTTCGCGTCACAAGGAATTTTTACTGGGTGTTTTTATTAATATGAATGCAATGACTTTACGTCACCTTATGGATTTTGTGGTGAATAATAAAGAAGCACCAAATGAAAAACCGATTATTGCGGCACAAAAATATTTTGTTCAGTTGCGTGCCCTGAATGACGAAGAATCGCTATGTGTTATTGAGTTTCTGCGTGATGCATTATTAAGCGGTATTGTTACTGTTTGTATGAACGAGATGAGTGTGACCGAAATGCGACGCAATTTGGAATTGAAAACACAATTGTTGGCAAAACTTTTGTGAGAATTTTTTTAAAAAGTTCGGGACCGAAGTCCCGAGCTTTTATTGTTTTTTTCAATAACTTATGGTAAAATAGAAGGGCTTTATAAATAGAAAAAAACTATAAATTGGTTGCTATTTACAACAGAAAATGAAATTGGAGTGAGACTACCGCATGCGAATTATTTCCCGCGAAAAAGCGATGAAGACATTATATCTTTTAGATGTGCTGGAGCAGATTGATGAACAAAAGGGTTCTGAGTACTGGAACATAGCATATTTAACCCCACAGTTGGCTAAGATTGATGACTATTTATTGAATGAAAAAGATGATCAGGTTTATATCAAAAATTTAGTTGAAGGGGTTATTGCCAATAAAACTGACATTGATACTTTTATTGCTGAGCACTTAAAGAGTGACTGGACATTAGAAACGCTAGGGTTTATTGAGCGTGCGATTTTGCGTGTTGGTGTATATGAAGTGCGTTATGATGAGTCATTATCTGATACTATTGCAATCAATTCGGCGATTGAGCTTGCTAAGCAATTTGCCGATGAGTCAGCATATAAACTTATTAATGCAATACTTGATACTGCAGCTAAAACTAAAAACAAATAAGCAAAGCGTTGAGAAGCGCTTTGCTGAGTAAGAATTTTTAATGTAACCTATTAAAAGGGTGGTTGTATGGAAAAACCGGTATTAACTGTAAGTGCGTTAACAAAATATATAAAATTAAAATTTGATCGCGACATTCATTTGCGCGATATTTTATTACGCGGTGAAATTTCCAACTTCACCCATCATAGTCGCGGCCATATGTACTTTACCTTAAAGGATAATGAAACACGTATTGCCGCTGTTTGCTTTTCTAAAGCAGCAAGATTAGTGCCATTTACTCCGGAAAACGGTATGAAGGTTATTGTTCGTGGTGAAGTTTCTGTATTTCCTACGACTGGTCAATATCAAATTTATGTTGATAGTATTGAAGAAGATGGTATTGGTGATTTAAGTGTTGCTTTTGAAAAGTTGAAAAAGCAACTTGATGCCGAGGGATTATTTGATGTTGCTCACAAGCAAACCTTGCCTGAGTTTCCCAAGGCAATTGGGATTGTCACTTCTAGTACCGGAGCCGCATTGCATGATATATTAAGCACCTTAAAGCGCCGTTATCCGATTGCTGATGTTTATATTTATCCGGCGATTGTTCAGGGTGAATTGGCTGCTGATTCAATTGTTAAACAAATAGAACGCGCGAATGCGGCTGAGTTAGTTGATGTGCTGATTGTCGGTCGAGGTGGTGGTTCACTGGAAGACTTATGGGCTTTCAATGAAGAAAAGGTAGCACGTGCAATTTTTGCTTCCAAGCTGCCGATTGTTTCAGCAGTCGGGCATGAGGTTGACTTTTCAATAGCAGACTTTGTTGCTGATGTACGGGCGGCGACGCCGACTGCGGCGGTGGTTCTGGCCACGCCGGATGCGGTGCAGTTGCAAGCTTATGTTGAGCAGCAAGGTGCGAAGTTATATTTGATGATGCAGAGTAAACTTGAGCGTCATCAAAAACAGCTGAAACAAATTCAGGAACATGCAATTTTCCGTTATCCGGAAAGATTGTACCGTGGTTACCAGCAAAAGTTGGATTATATTGTCAGTCAATTGTTTCAGCGAACACCAAAATATCGCTTAGCTGGCGGTCAAGAACAATTGAAACATTTACGGCTACGCTTATTGCAGAGCATGAGACAAAAGTTAACACAAACAAATTATCAGTTTGAACAACAACGGCGGACATTGAATGCCTTAAATCCGTTGGCTGTTATGGAACGCGGCTTTAGCGTAAGTTATAATGAAGCTAACCACATCATTCGTTCGAGTGATGATGTAAAAATAAATCAACAGATTAAAGTAAAAATTACTGACGCCACACTGGTTTGTCAAGTGAATGAGGTGGAGAAAAATGGCTAAAACTAAAAGTGTTGATACTGAACAAACATTTGAAAGTGCATTAACTGAATTGGAAACGATTGTTAAAAAACTTGAAAATGGCGATATTGAACTGGAAGCGGCAATCGAACAATTTCAACTTGGAATTGAGCTTGCCGGGGTTTGTCATCAAAAGCTGGATGCAGCTGAGAAACGGATGACTAAAATCGTATCCGAGAATGGCGAACTTTTTGATTTTGAAATTGAGGAGTAAGTTGTTATGGATGAGCAAATTGTAAAGGATAAGCGCGCATTTGAAGTCTATTTGGCTGAAAGAATGGAATCAATTGAAGCGCCAGATACCTTAAAGCAAGCAATGAGTTACTCCTTGCTTGCTGATGGTAAAAAAATGCGGCCGCTTTTTGCTATAGCAACGGCAAGAACATTAGGACTTGAAATTGAGACTGTTTTTCCATTAGCAATGGCGATTGAAATGATTCATACATATTCGTTGATTCATGATGATTTGCCGGCAATGGATGATGATGATTTGCGTCGTGGCCGACCGACTAACCATATTGTGTATGGTGAAGCAATGGCAATATTGGCTGGTGATGCCTTGCTGACTCAGAGTTTTGAAGTTTTACTTGATACTCCGGCGGAAGCAGAGATAAAGCTTGAACTTGTTCGGATGTTGAGTATTGCTGCCGGCAGCAATGGTATGATTGCTGGTCAAGTGCTAGATGTTGAAGGTGAAGGCAAAGCTTTACTTGAAACTGATTTAACGATTATGCATCAAAAGAAAACCGGTTGCTTACTGGTTGCGCCGATAGTAGGTGCGGCTACTATCGCCGGAGTTTCAACTGATAATTATCAATTACTGAAACGTTTCGGCGAATGCATTGGCTTAGCATTTCAAATTCAGGATGATATTTTAGATGTTCGTTCAACAAGTGAAGTGCTTGGTAAATCTGCGAGTGATGCTGAAAATGATAAAAGTACATATGTAAGCATTTTAGGAATGGAAGCAAGCCAACAAAGATTTAACGATTTAATTACGGAAGCTATGGAAATATTAGAAGGATTAGCATATCCGGCGACATATTTACGTCTGCTAGTTGATTCAATGGTAAGTCGTCAAAAGTAGGGAGCTGTGACAATGTCAGAGTTTAATAATTTATATGCAATTCAGTCACCAAAGTTTTTAAAGGTGTTATCTGTCAATGAATTAGATCATTTAGCCGGCGAAATCCGACGCTTTTTAGTTGATAGTTTGAGTAAGACCGGTGGACATATTGCTCCAAATCTGGGAGTTGTGGAGCTTACAATTGCCATGCATTATGCTTTTGATTCGCCAACTGATAAGTTCTTATGGGATGTTGGGCATCAAAGTTATATTCATAAAATTTTGACCGGACGTGCAAAAGATTT
The DNA here is from genome assembly GCF_005771635.1 of Culicoidibacter larvae. Classification (GTDB taxonomy): domain Bacteria; phylum Bacillota_I; class Bacilli_A; order Culicoidibacterales; family Culicoidibacteraceae; genus Culicoidibacter; species Culicoidibacter larvae. Next base: position 70,146 of record NZ_VBWP01000004.1, read on the forward strand.
TGTAAATCTGCGAAAATATAAAGGGTTGAGTGGTTTTCCGCGACGTGAAGAAAGTGAACATGATGTTTGGGAAACCGGACATGCTTCAACTTCACTTTCAGCGGCACTTGGTATGGCGGTAACCCGTGATGCAATGGGTGCTGATTATCACATTGTTCCGGTTATTGGTGATGGTGCCTTAAGCGGTGGTATGGCTTTAGAGGCATTAAACCATATTGGCTATGAACAGCGGCGAATGATTATTATTTTAAATGATAATGATATGTCGATTTCTAATAATGTCGGCGCGATTAAAAAACATTTAGAGCGCATGCGTATGACCAGAAGTTATCATAATGTTAAACAGAGAACTAAAAGTGTTGTAAAACAAGTGCCAATGATTGGTTCGCGGGTTGAAAACTGGATTTCTCAATTAAAAGCTAATACCCGAAAGTTATTTTTCGATGGGAAAGCCAGTTTCTTTGAAGATTTAGGTTTAGGTTATATTGGCCCGATTAATGGTCACGACATTTCATTGCTTATTGAAGTATTTGAAGTTGCTAAAGAATTGGATCATCCGGTCGTTTTACATGTGAGTACTGAGAAGGGTCGCGGGTACAATCCGGCGGCAGCCGATAATCGTGGCAGCTGGCATGGTATTGGTCCTTTTGATATTATTAATGGTAAGAAAATCCGAGCGCCGAAGCATGAGGATGATCGGGCGTGGAGTGGTATTGTTTCGCAAACGTTGGAACGGCTGGCAGCTCGTGATGAGAAAATCATTGCCGTCACACCGGCGATGATTAAAGGCTCTAAACTGGAGTTTTTCCAAGATAAATTTGCTGATCGTTTATTTGATGTTGGTATTGCTGAGGAGCATGCTGCTACCTTTGCCGGAGCAATGAGTATTGATAATTTCCATCCGTTCTTGGCAATTTATTCAACCTTTTTACAGCGTTCTTATGATCAGATTCTTCATGATATTGCCAGACAAAATCTGCATACCGTTATTGGCGTCGATCGATGCGGCTTTGCAACCGGCGATGGTGATACCCATCATGGTATTTATGATATTAGTTTCTTGCGCGGTATTCCAAATATGACGATTTGCATGCCTAAAGATGATTGCGAAGCGCAAAATATGCTGTATAGTGCTTTTTATGCTTACAGCGGCCCAATTGCCATGCGTTACCCACGCGGTTATCACCGTTTTAAGGAAGTTGAATCATTTACGATTATTCCGTATGCAAGCTGGGAAGTTGTAAAAGAAGGTAATGATGGAGTTATCTTGGCATTCGGGCCACAGTTAAAACGGGCAATTACTATTGCTGAACGTTTAGCGGCTGAACATGGCACTGATTATGCGGTTGTTAATGCAAGGTTTATTAAGCCTATGGATGAGCAATTATTGCATCAACTTTTTGAAAAGTATCCACAGTTGGTTACGATTGAGGAAGGGGCTCGGATTGGCGGCTTCGGCAGTGCTGTTCTTGAGTTTGCCAATAAATATAATTATCATAATCAAATCCGGATTTTTGCTATTGAGGATACATTTATTGCTCAGGGTGATATTGAGAACTTATATAAAGAAGCAAAGATTGATACTGAGTATATTGTCCGTGAGTTGAGTACACAAGGAGATAGTTATGAAGGAACGGATTGATATTTTACTAGTAGAAGGCGGCTTTTTCCCGACGCGAGAGAAAGCAAAGCGTGCGGTTATGGCCGGGATTGTTTTTGCTAACGAAGAGCGCATTGATAAGCCTGGTGAGAAAGTTGCCAGAGATAAAGTGCTGCGAGTGAAGGGACGCGATTGTCCGTATGTAAGTCGTGGTGGCTACAAACTTGAAAAGGCACTGAATACTTTTGAAATTGATCTGCATGATGCAGTTGTTGTTGATATCGGCGCATCAACTGGCGGTTTTACTGATTGTGCACTGCAACATGGGGCTAAATTGGTTTATGCAATTGATGTTGGTACCAATCAGCTAGTATGGAGTATGCGAAGTCACCCGCAGGTTATTTCAATTGAGAAGTGTAATTTTCGCTATGCTACGACTGATTTATTTGAACAAGATAAGCCAAATTTCGCAGTTATTGACGTTTCATTTATTTCATTACGTTTGATTTTGCCACCATTACTTGATATTTTAGAAAATGGTGATAAGGTTGTAGCCTTGATTAAGCCGCAATTTGAGGCTGGTCGTGAAATGGTTGGGAAAAAGGGGATTGTACGTGAACGCAAGGTCCACGTACAAGTCATCCGTGACTTGTTTACTTACTTCTCAAACCAGAATTGGCAAGTGAATGGGTTGACGTTTTCGCCGATAACCGGCGGTTCAGGAAATATTGAATTCTTAGTTTATTTAGAGAAGACAGAAGCTGGAAGTGCTTTAGCAACTACAGTTAATATTGACAATGTTGTTGATGAAGCCTATCAGAGTTTTAAGGAGTGAAAGGGGATCATTTATGCTGACACATTTAACGATTCGTAATTTTGCTATTATTCATGCAGTAGATATTGATTTTAGTGACGGAATGACTGTTTTGTGCGGTGAAACCGGTGCAGGTAAGTCGATTATTATTGATGCTATTGAATTATTATGCGGTGGACGTGGTTCTGCTGAATATGTTCAGCACGGCTTTGATAAATGCATGATTGAAGGATTATTTTATCCTTCAAAGAATAGTTCAGTTTGGCAGTTGCTTACTGATTATGATATTGATGCTGAAGAAAACAGCATTATTTTAGCGCGTTCAATCAGCAGTGATGGCAAGAGTGTTTGTCGAATTAATGGGAAGATGATGCCAGTTACCGTTGCTCGGTTGATTGGTAATGAACTTGTTGATATTCATTCGCAGCACGAAAATCAATTTTTACTGGAGAGTAAGAATTATATTCCGATTTTAGATCGTTTGGCGGGTCTTGGAACTCAGTTAAATGATTATAAGTCAGCATATAATCATTATTTGGAAGCCAAGCAGACTTATGATGCTTTTATTGAAAATAGCGATGATGTCAGTCAGCTTGATTATTTTCAATTTCAGTTAGAACAACTGCAGAATGCAAATATCAAAGAAAATGAAATTGAAGAGCTTGAAATTCAATTACGTCGTTTACAACAAAGTGATAAGTTAATTCAACAATTGCATGTTGCACATGATGCCTTGCAAAATGATGGTGGTGCATTGACTGGTATTTATCAGGCGCGCAGAGCTTTAGAGCAAATCAGCAACATTGATGAGGCATATAGTAATTGGTTCAGCAAACTTGAATCAGTTTATTATGATTTAGAAGATAGCGCGGCTGAGCTTGAAGCTGAGTTAGAAAAATTCGAGCAAAGCGGTGCCGAACTTGTTCAAGTTGAAGAACGATTATCGGATTTATATACGCTGCAACGTAAAGTTGGCAATGACTTATTTGCAGCTCAACATGATTTAAGTCAGAAGGTACAGCAACTGCTTGACTTTGATAGTTATAAGGCAGAATTAGAGCAGCAAGTTGAACTTGCTAAAAAAGAAGCCTATGCCTGTGGCGAGGTTTTATCAACTGCACGTATGTCGGTTGCTAAAAATCTTGAAGCAGAAGTTATGGCACAGCTTACTGATTTATATATGCCTAATGTTACCTTTGAGATCGCAATCAGCAATGGTGAACTGCAAACAAATGGTATTGATAAGGTTGAATTTTTAATTGCAACCAATAAAGGTGAGTTGCTGAAGCCAATTGCGAAAGTGGCCTCAGGCGGCGAACTTTCGCGGATTATGTTGGCGCTTAAAGTTATATTTACCAAATATACCAGTATTGATACAATTATATTTGATGAAATTGATACCGGTGTTAGTGGTAAAGTAGCTGAAAGTATTGCCCGTAAAATGCATATTTTGGGTGAGCAGATGCAAGTCTTGGCGATTACTCACTTGCCGCAAGTTGTTGCTATGAGTGATAATCAGATTCATGTTTCCAAAACAACAACCGAAAACGGTGTATTGGTAGCGACTAAGATTTTGAATGATAGCCAAAAAGAAAATGAAGTAGCACAAATGCTTTCGGGGACACATGTTACAGAAGCAGCGATGGATAATGCCAGAGCATTAATCTCGCATATGAAACAATAAGGTGGTATTGATATGGATAAACAATTATTGATTAGAGAAGCGGTTATTGATGATAGTCAGCTTATTGTTGACTACATAAAGAAATTAGCAATTTATGAAAAAATGGAAGACGATGCTGTTGCTACAGCTGAACAAATTCGCAAAACGGTTTTTGAACAGAAGTACGCACATGTTTTGATTGCTGAATGTGACAATCAGCCAATTGGCTTTGTTTTGTATTTCTTTAACTATTCCACATTTGCCGGCAGTCCCGGCTTATATTTAGAAGACTTATTTTTGGATGAAGCTTACCGAGGATATGGATTTGGCAAGCAGTTAATGAAGAAACTAGCACGAATTGCGCTTGAAAATGGTTGTTCACGCTTTGAGTGGACTTGCCTTGACTGGAACGAACCATCACTTGCATTCTACCGAAAAATCGGAGCTGTGGCCATGGATGAGTGGACTGTACAGCGACTTGATGGCGAAGCTTTGAGAAATTTGGCTGAATAAATGATAAAAGCAGAAGTAGTTGCTACTTCTGCTTTTTTAAGTTTCTTTATTGACCAGTACTGATATATAATATTAAGGTAATAACGCTCATAAATGCGCCGCCGATGATTAATGCAACCATTGCCAGTGATACAACTCTTTGGACAAGCGGCGTCTTCCTTGCTTCTTTCGACATGTGGTTATCCTTCTTTCTTTTTCTAGCTAGTTAAGCTATAATAATTGTAGTAGAATTTGCCAACTTTTTCAAGAAGGAGGCACTGAAAGTATGCAAAATCGAATTATTTTTCATATAGATATGAATAGTTTCTTTGCTTCGTGTGAGGTTGCTAATCACCCTGAATTAGTTGGCAAACCGGTTGTTGTTGGCGGTGCCAGCCGGCGATCAGTAGTATTGGCAGCAACTTATGAGGCAAGAAAATTTGGTATTCATTCGGGAATGCCAATGTATCAGGCGCTGCGACGTTGTCCGCATTTAGTCATTCAATCATCACATTTTCAATTATATCGTGATTATTCAAAACGTTTAATGAAGTTGCTGCAAACCTATGAGGTGCCAATTGAACAAGCCTCAATTGATGAAGCGTATGTTGATTTTACTGCCAAACAAGTTGAACTTGGTAATATTGAAACATTTGCCAAGACTTTACAACAACGAATTTATGATGAATTGGGATTGCCGAATAGTATTGGTATTTCTTATAATAAATTTTTGGCGAAAATGGCTTCTGATATGAAAAAGCCGATGGGCATTACAGTTATTCGCCGCAAAGATATTCCAACTAAAATATGGCCTTTAGAGATAGGGGAGATGTTTGGTGTTGGCAAGAAGAGTGCCGCTAAACTAAGAACATTAGGTATAAAGACAATTGGTGATTTTGCGCAGATTGATGCGAAGAAATTAGAAATTGCCTTTTCCGATATGACTATTAGCCAACAGGCATATGCCAGAGGTGAAGATAGTCGTATTGTTGATGGAGAACGTCATAAAGCGCAATCAATCGGGCATTCAATTACTTTTGAAAGTGATAAAGATAATGAAGATGAGTTGCTTGAAGTTATGGAACGATTGTTGGATCAAGTACTCGCTCGTATGGAAAAACAAGACCAAAAAGCAAAAACTATTCAAATCACAATCCGTAATAGCTATTTTAAAACTCAAAATCGTTCGTATACTTTACATGAGTATAGCAATAATAAAAAGGAAATTTGGGAAGTTGTTAGTCGGCTATTCTTTAATGCCTGGGACGGTGAACCATTACGACTGATTGGTGTTGCGCTGACGCAGTTTATTGCTAAAGAAGAGGCGACTGAGCAAATGAATTTGTTTTATCAGCCGGAAGGGATTGAACAAATTGAAAAACGCAATAAAGTGCTGCATAAGTTACAAAACAAGTTTGGTGATGAAACAATAACCACAGCAAGAAAATTGAAAGGACGAAAAAAAGATGACACTAGTAGAGACTAAAATAGATTCGAAACCAATTTATAATGGTAATATCATTACCGTAAGTGTTGATACTGTAATGCTTCCGAATGGTGATAAAGCAGAACGCGAAGTTGCCAGACATAATGGCGGTGTTTGTGTATTAGCAGTAACTGCTGAAAATAAGGTAGTTCTAGTAAAGCAATTCCGTTATGTAACCGGAGAAGAGCTTTTTGAAATTCCGGCTGGAAAACGTGATTCAAAGGATGAAGATCCATATAGTGGTGCTATGCGTGAATTAGAAGAAGAAACACCATATTTTGCTGAGCGCTTGGAACTGTTGTATCGATTTTATCCGGCGCCTGGTTTTTGTGATGAAGAATTGCATTTATATCAGGCAATTGGATTACAACTTGGCAGTACACGTGAATTAGATGATGATGAATTCATTGAAGTTTATGAGTTTACTAAGGAAGAAGTGCTTGAACTATTGAATAATGACAAGATTCATGATGGTAAGACCATCATCGCATTGCAATACTGGCTGAATAAGGAATGATAATATGGATAATGCAATCATATTGTATTTAAACTATATAACGGTTGAAAAGGGATTAGCGGCAAATACTCGCGAGAGCTATGGCCGTGATTTGAAAACTTATGCAGCTTTTTTAAAAAAGCAGTTCGATGTAACTGAGCCAACGGCAATTACTAATGAAGAAGCAACAGCTTTCTTCGAGTTTTTAAGTAAGAGCGGCAAAAGTAAAGCGACCAGCGCACGAATTTTGACAACCTTAAGAAACTTCCATAAGTTTTTACTTGTAGAAAAGATGTCTGATCATAATCCGGTTGCTCACTTGGATATGCCTAAAAAAAGTAAAAGTCTGCCAAAATATCTTAGTATTCAAGAAGTTGATCGCCTGCTTGAAGTGCCGATTCGTGATGGCCATGAAGCAATTGATTTTCGTAATCGAACAATGTTGGAAGTACTGTATGCAACCGGTATGCGGGTAAGTGAGCTGCTGTCAATTACGATAGATGACTTAAATTTATTAATGGGTTTTATCCGTGTATTTGGGAAAGGTTCGAAAGAACGAATTGTACCGCTCGGTGATGCTGCTATTGAATACATCAAAGCTTATTTAGAATATTATCGACCATATCTGGATACCAAGCAGTTGCCTTATTTATTTTTGAACAATTCCGGCAACCAAATGTCACGGCAAGGCTTTTTTAAAATTATCAAACAACTTAGTCAGGCTGCGGGGATAACGCGCTCGGTATCACCGCATATTCTTCGTCACTCATTCGCCACGCACTTACTTGAAAATGGTGCAGACTTGCGTTCGGTGCAGGAATTACTTGGTCATAGTGATATTTCTACCACCCAAATATACACGCATGTAAGCAAACAAAGATTGAAAGAAATGTATAAACATCATCCGCGAGCATAGTACATGGCGGGCATCATTTAATGGTGCCCGTTTTTATATTTATTTTGTGAATATGTTATAATGGAGCTAAGGTGAGTTTTATGGATAAACATATTTTTGCATTTTGGGATGACTTTCAGAAAATAATCATTGAAGATTATCAGCAAAAAATAAATGATACTAATCAATTTATGCTTGTTGGTAATGATGAACAAATTGAACTATTATTTGTAAGTGACTATTATGTTGGTGACGGCCATATATTTGAGTATACAATTAAACACGAACTCTTGTTTGGCAGTGAATATCGAGTGGTAAGCGATAATGGGATAAATGTCGTTCTTGAAAATCGCAATATTGTACGAACTGCGGAATTTGATAAGCGTTTTTATTATGATGGTGATGACTTAGGGGTACATTATTTGCCGACACAAACTGAATTTGCTGTGTGGACACCAATTGCAACTGAACTTTTACTTTGGGTAAAAAATGCTGATAAAACGCTCATCAAGCGCTTTACCAGAAGCGAAGCAGGGGTTTGGCGTCTGCAATTAAAAGGAGACTTTGAACTGAGTGAATACTTATTGCTTGTAAAAGTAAATGGTTTGTGGCAGGTGACAACAGATCCTTATGCGCGGGCAAGCACAGCGAATGCTGAACGCAGTGTTGTGGTGAATCCGGCATCAGTTCAAGTAGATGCACAAAAAAACTTTTTACCGGCTTTTGATTTTCCTACCGATGCAATTATTTATGAAACCCACGTTCGTGATTTTTCAATTCAAGATGGGCAGGTGTTTGCTAACAAAGGTAAATTTTTAGGAATGAGCGAGCGTGGCTTAGCAAATGACGCCGGAGATAGTATAGGTATTGATTATTTAACTGAGCTTGGAGTCACTCATGTACAAGTGTTGCCTGTCTTCGATTTTGGTCGCAGCGATGAGTTAGCTGAATTGCCGGCATATAATTGGGGATATGATCCAATACAATATAATGTGCCTGAAGGAAGTTATGCAACTGATGCCACTCAACCATATAGTCGGATTATTGAATTAAAGCAAATGATTGCTGCATTTCATATGCAGGGTATTCGTGTGAATATGGATGTTGTGTATAATCATGTATTTGAAGCCGGTCAGTTTGCTTATGGTGTTTTAGTTCCTGGATATTTATTTCGCTACGATGCCTTGAATCATTTGCTGGATGGGACTGGTTGCGGCAATGATGTTGCCAGCGAACGGAGGATGGTGCGTAAATTTATTGTAGAATCAATATGTTACTGGGCAACTGAGTATGGATTTGATGGTTTTCGTTTTGATTTAATGGGAATTTTGGATATAGATACTATGAATGCGATTCGTGAAGCAATAAATGATATTGATAGTTCAATGCTTATTTATGGTGAAGGCTGGAATATGGCGAGCGGTATTGAAGAGAAGGAAAAGGCTATGGCTGAGAATGCTCAGTCATTGCCGCAAATTGGCTTTTTTAATGCCGATTTTCGTGATGCTATTAAGGGCAGTACTTTTCAGCATGATGCCCGCGGACTAGTTGCCAATGGTTTTGAACGGCTGCCGATCATTGCCAGCTTACTGGCAGGCAGTGTCTATCAAACCGGAATTGCCGTTCATTTTGAAGAGCCGTCGCAAAGTATTAATTATGTCAGTTGTCATGATAATTTGATTTTATTTGACCGTATTCTTAGAAGTGGTATGTCAGACGGCATGTCACGAGTCTATACTTATCAACAATTAGCTTTGGCTTTAGTATTGGTAAGTCAAGGCATTCCGTTTCTGCATGCTGGAGATGAATTCTTCCGCACTAAAAACGGGGTAGAAGATAGCTACAATGCACCAGATGCTATTAATATGATTGATTGGAATCGCCGTTCAGAATTTAAAACAACAGTTGAGTATATAAAAGGATTAATTGCTATTCGTAAAATGCATGGTGCCTTCAGAATGAAAAGTGCTCAGGAGATTTTTGAGCATGTGAAGATTACCAGCAATAATTTGAATATTTACTATGATTTATTCAATGTTGGCTATTGTGGTGATTATAATGATATTAAAGTGATAATTAATTTAAGTGATGAAGAATTAGCTATTGATTTACCTTTAGAATGGCAATGTTTTGCTGAAAATTCATGGGCAAGCATAAGTGCTAAAACGAGAAAAAATGAGATAATTGAAGTAGCAGCGCATACTTTAGCAATTTATATGCGATAAAATACAAAAAAGACTTATCAAAAGTATAATTTTAGTGTATTATATAAGAAGACGATTGTTTCGTCTTTTATGCGCCCGTAGCTCAGCTGGATAGAGCGTTTGATTCCGGTTCAAAAGGTCGTGGGTTCGACTCCTGTCGGGCGCGCCATATTAAAATTATTGTACCAAAGGTTTACTTAGTAAACCTTTGGTACTTTTTTTTGAAAAATGGTAAGAAATGGTAAAGCTTTGTTCCTCGTGGGATTAAATTGAAAAACACGCTAAATTAAGGTATAATTAAAATAATTCTAGGGGGAATTGATAATGAAACGAAAAATAGGTATTGCTCTTTTAGCAATTTTTTTAATGTGCGGTTTACAGACTAGTGTGTTTGCCGAGAGCACTGATGAAAAACAAATAACACCGACACTTAGGCTATTAAGTTATGAAACTGCAGATTTGAACGGTCGTGGTTCAGTCACTTTCTCAGGTTCAGCTATATATAATAAGCCCTATAAGTATATTACAGTAACCAAAACAGTAACACTTACTAATACATCTAACACAACAATGAATGCACAATTATATTTGCCATTCTTATATACATATGGATTGTCAGAAACTGATAATACTTCATACGACTACATAGGTTACCCCTCAAAATGGGACAGCAGTGTTAATAAGTTTTTTTATAATGGATATGTAACGAATGGTGGTTACGTTGGTGCAGTTGTCGGTGATGAAGTAACATTAAGCTACCCATTACGTAAGGATTTGAAAGATGCACAATATTTTATTAATGATATAGTGTATAAACAAGCAGATCTTGCTGATTGGCGACCGGATATCCCGATTGTTCGCGAACTTGCTCAAGAGGGCGAAGATGAGACAATTATTGCTTTTGACATGGGTGAATTAGCTCCAGGAGAAACGCGAACTTTCAGTTTTGACTTCAAAAATTATGGTATCCCGACATACGCTGGAGTGAGTGGTATTGATGTAGTTACTTATTTACGTACAGAATATATTGCAAAGCCGGTAACAGTTCAATATCACGATGAGAATGGTGATGCCATTATTGCTGCTGATGTTATCAATGAAAACGGTGAGCAGTTGTTAGATGAACCTTATACAACAACACCTAAGGAAATTTCTGGTTATAGATTGGTTGCAACACCTGAAAATGCTAAAGGTATCCTCTCAGAAGAAGAACAAACGGTCGTTTATCGCTACCAGAAGATAACTGATGGTAATGTTATTGTTAATTATCTTGATGAATCCGGAAACGCTTTGACTGATGCAACGATACTTACAGGTGAAGTCGGCAGCAATTACCAAACCGAGGCAAAAGCAATTAATGGTTGGGAATTAAAAAATACTGTTGGTAATGCCAGTGGAACTTATAATGTTACTGACCAAACTGTCAATTATATTTATCAGCCAATTGCAATAGTTGATTCATTACCGAATACTGGTGAGAATCATGATGCTTATATTGCCATAGGGTTAGGAATTGTATTTGTTGCCGGTACGATGTTGACTATACTTAAGATTAAAAGGAAATAATTTTGATAAAAGCGGCTTTTAGAGAAGCCGCTTTTATTGTTTTTTCACATAAAAAGAAATGGTATAGTGTGCTATAATAGGCACGAGGTGTTTTTATGAGTGATGTTAAGGTTTTGATTGATAAAGTAACGTTGGATGAGCGTTGTCAGGAGTTAGCGGCGGCAATTACTGCTGATTACCAAGCGAGCGAACGTCCATTAATGGTTGGTATTCTTAAAGGTGCGATTCCATTTATGAGTAAAGTGCTTGAATATGTTGATATTCCCAAAGCAGAAGTTGATTATATGCGCTTTTCAAGTTACGAGGGAACCACTTCAACCAATACGGTCCGCTTGTTGCTGGATTTAAGTACTAATATTGAAGATCGCGATGTTATTGTTTTTGAAGATATTATTGATACCGGGCAAACGCTGGAAAAACTTTTAGAATTGTTAAACACACGTAAACCGAAGTCTCTGAGGGTTGTCAGTTTGTTGGATAAGCCGGAGCGGCGCTTGGTACAGGTTGATGCAGATTATGTTGGTTTTGTCGTACCGGATGTGTTTATTGTTGGTTTTGGCATTGATTATAACCAGCAGTATCGTACATTGGATTATGTTGGTATTTACCAAGGAAATGAGGAAGTATAATGTTACCATTTGCAATTATTTCAATTACTTTGGCACTAGTCTTATATTCGGCCGGGGTTTGGGGCGAGCGGCTTAGCAAGAATTTGCGTGGCTGGCATGTTATTATTTTTTGGTGCGGTCTTGTCTTTGATATGATTGGAACAACTTTAATGGGGCAGATTGCTGGTAGTTTTAGTTTCAATTTGCATAGTGTAACCGGTGTAATAGCTATTCTATTGATGCTGGTTCATGCTATTTGGGCGACCATTGTGTTATTTAAAGGCAGCGAACGCGCAAAAGCAAATTTTCATAAATTCAGTATTGTTGTCTGGGCGATTTGGTTGATTCCGTATTTTACCGGCATGTTTCTGGGGATGGGTAGATAAGGAAAGTTGGATACCGGCGGCTGTAAACAGCCGCCGGTATTATTTTTATTACCAAAATATGATATACTGGTAAGAGAATTAGCAAGGAGTGTAATCAACTATGTGGAAGAAAATTGTTTTAGGTGTTTTAGCAGCAATATTAGTTATTAGCGGAATAGGCTTGTTTTTAGCAAGTAATTATTTTTATGGTGTAGCTATTGCTCGTAATGATAAGGGCTTTTTGGATGAAACTGCGGCAATAACGGTAAAAGATGAAGAAGAGCGCGAACAAATTCGTATTGAGCGCGAGGAGTGGTTAACTACTGTTGGCTACGAAGATTTATTTATGAATAGTCGTGATGGTTTGCAATTGCATGGTATATACATTCCCGGTAATGATTTGAATGTTGATAACGTGACCGTTGTTCTGGCACATGGTTATTCCGGTAATGCTAAAGGTATGATTAGTTTTGCACAATATTATCACAGCAGATATGGCTATAATATTTTAATGCCGGATGATCGCGGTCATGGTGAAAGTGAAGGCGATTATATAGGTATGGGCTGGCCTGATCGAATTGATTATCTTGATTGGATTAGTAAAATGATTGATCAAAACGGCAAAGACAGCCAGATAATTGTTCATGGTGTTTCTATGGGGGGTGCCACTGTTGCGATGCTAAGCGGTGAAACATTACCTGAACAAGTGAAGTTTTTGGTTGAAGATTGCGGTTACACTTCAGCCTGGGATATTTTTGAATACCAATTAAATGATTTATATAGCTTGCCGGCATTCCCAATATTGAATGCTACAAGTGTTATGACTAAAATACGTGCCGGTTATCTTTTTGATGAAGCCAGCGCCGTTGAACAGGTAAAAAAAGCAACGCTGCCAATGATTTTTGTTCATGGCAGTGATGACACTTTTGTTCCAACTGAGATGGTTTATCAGTTATATGATGCTGCGCCAGTCGAAAAAGAGCTGTTGATTGTTGAAGGTGCACAGCATGGGAATGCTTTCTCGGTTGATCAAACTGGAACTTATAAACAATTAATCAATACTTATATTCAAGACTATATTGATCATCGTGGTCAAATGTAGATATAATTACTAGTTAAATAAATAAAATAGTTCAGTATTTTCAAACCCCAGGTGTCTGTGTTTTTGACACTTGGGGTTGTTTTGTCAAAAGTATGAATAATTGATTCCCATTCCCAAATATTTATGTTAAAGTAAGTTGAAAATTTAAAAAGGGGGCCTTTTAAAATTAGCTACTATATATAATTTGAGATGAAATAGAAAAACGGGGGAAAATAATCGTGAAAAAAATTTATAAAGTACTTTTTACTATGCTGCTTATTGCTGGAATTTTTTCAGCTTTGGTAGTAAAAGCAAATGCTGTTATTGAAAATGGTGACAACATTTTCAGCAGTACAGGGAAATACAATGTTCAAACATTATCATCACTTTCAAGGGATATTTATGGAAATACCGTAAAATCTAATGAATTTAAACCAATTACATATACCAAATCAACCGCAACGGCTACAGTCGCAAAAGCTTACATGGGCTTTATTACTGAGTCATTTAATCGTGCGAGTTTTGCACGTCATTATGCATCAATCATTCCGCCATATGATTATTATTCGGTTGATTATTCAAATAATGGCGGTGCAACGAAAACCAATGTCGGAACTCAGGCAATTGACCGTTCAAATAGTGATTTTGAAAAAATAGTCACGCCACCTGCAGGTTATGAGTTAACTCATTCAGACGCTTATTATCAAATGATTGATGTTACTGATATAGTAAATCAAAATGGTTCTGGCAACTATTATCTAAATGGCGCCAATGCATCAACAACTGGATTTACCCAAATGGGTGTCGTTTTTATGATTGTCATTGAAGAGGATGCTAGTTTTCCGTTGCGATATACGGCAATAAATGATTTCTTTTATTCAAATGATGCTGATAAGAATGAATTGCTTGAATATACAGTAAATCTACCAAAAGAATATACTTTCGTTGAAAATTCGCCAATTAGCATTCATAATTTGGCTACGACGATGGACTATTCAGTAAGTGGAGCAGAAGATAAAGTAACCGGATATGTTCAGCAATTTACTGATGGAATCGCAAATGGTAGTGAAGAAATGTTGCTTAATTCGCAAGTTCCGGGTCCAGATGTTTTAAATACTAGCCTGACACACAGTCCGGATCGCTTCTTTAATGCAATGTCATGGAATAAATCAACTTTTCAGTCAAAAACAAATATTGATGGTTTAGCATTTAAACTTGATGTTAGACCTGCTCCTGGTACCGGGCCAATGAATAAAACCGAAGTAGCTGCATTTAATGTCATTTCTGCTGATGTTGTAAAAGATGTTGAATTAGTAAAAACGGTTGATAAAGCTAATGCTCAACCAGGTGATGAATTAACTTACACATTAAATGTTGCTAATGATAGTGGCTTTACAGTCTATGATTACCAAGTAAGTGATATCCTTCAGGATTTGAATAAAGTAAACTATAAACTTGAATCTATTACTGTTGATGGCGTTGCTCAAACTGATGCTATTGATGGCGATCAGGCTAATTTCACTAACGGTAAGTTGACCGTTGACTATGCAAACTTACAAAATGGTCAAAAAAGTCAGATAATTTTCAAAGTAATTGTTCAAGAAGCAGCAATTGGCACAACGATTACTAATACTGCCTCAATTCAAGACACCACAGACCCGACAACGATTCGAGAGACTGACCCAGTCACAACAGATGTTATTGGCGTTGAACAAGCGTCAGTAATCAAAACAGTGGATAAAGCAACGGCTAAACCAGATGAGTTACTAACTTACACAATTACTGTTGCCAACACAGGACAAATAGATTTAAAGAATTATGTTATGACCGATGTGTTGCAAGACTTAAATAAAGTTGAGTATATTATTGATTCGATCAGTGTTGATGGCACTGCTCAAACTGATGCTATTGATACTGATAACACAAGTTATGTAGCCGGAACTATTGCAGTGAAATACCCGGAATTATCAGTTGGTCAAACTAGTACTATTACCTTTAAAGTGAAGGTGCTAAAAGGTGCTGAAAATTCAACTATTGAGAATATGGCTTCAATTGGTAATCCGGAGAGCCGGACACCAGAAATTATTACACCACCAGTTGAAACCAAAGTTCCGGGAAATGCTCCTGAACCTAAGTCTGACTCAAATAACAATACGCCATTACTGCCAATTACTGGTTCTAATAACTTCGAAATTCTGACTTTTGGAATCCTATTTTTGACTTTTGCTGGATACCTTATGTATAAAGCGCGAAAAAAGTTATTTTAAAAGTTATTGTATTTTTTCGATAAGACATTAGTATAAAAGAAAATATGGCAAGTCCTCAGGACTTGCCATGTTAAAATTTTTAGGAACTTAAACGTGGGTCAGAGTTGGAAGCAACTCGTCTTCGGTCGGATTGGTTGTAATTGAATAGGTGAAAAAGCTGACACCGAAAACTATTTTTCAAGGCCACGGAAGTACCTTCTCATTTACTAGATATAGAGATTGAGCCGCTGAATAGTGGCTTTTCTTTTTGGTATTTTTTTGCTATAATTGGGAAGAGATTATATGAAGAAAGATGGTATGTTGCGCATGGCGGGAAAATCCAAGCGTTTGAGCAAAAAACAAAAAAATCATTTATTTATTGAGATTATTGGTATCTTGCTGATCGGGTTTACAGTTTTATGTATTTTGGGGGAATTTGGCTGGACTGGTGTTTTTGGTGATTTCTTAATTCGAGCTATTGCATTTGCAGCCGGGTTTTTACGCTTTTTTGTTTATATTGTGTTATTATGGCTGGCTTTTCATTTGATTAAGAATCGTGAATTGCCACAGATGAGTTTAAAATATTTAGGCGCCGGACTGATTATTTTTTCTGTTCTGGTGTTTTGTTCTTTTGATTATACTACGGCGACATTTAATGATTACTTAACTCGTTTTTTTGCTGAGTTGAGTAAAACGCCGCTGCCAATATTGCCGCTCGGCGGCGGCATTATTGGCGTCAGTGTATTTGTGGCTTTAAACCAAATCGTTTCAAGTGCAGGGACATATGTAATTGTTGTAGCTTTATTCTTCATTGGATTAATTTTATTTTTACGACGTTCAGTTTATGATTTCTTTGAGCATTCAGCTAAAAAGACACAAGAACAGTTAGTGCAGGTAAAGGATCGAATTGCTGAGTCAGCACAAAATCGTCGTGATGCTAAAGCGTTTGATATTGAAGAAAGCGAAGCTAATTATGATGATGTTGAAATTTATGATCCGCAAAGTGATTGGCCGGAATTAATTACTGAAAATGAACCGGTTGTTGAGGAATTTGAATTACTGGGAGAACATGGTGATTCATTTGATTTAATTGAACCGGATTTTGATGAAGAAGAATATGGTATTGATGCTGACCATCATGAGTATGCGGCAGCAGAAGCTATCGACTCAGCTACTCCGGAAAGTACTGATATTGAATGGCATGATGGTTCAGAATTACAAAGTGAGCAGGTTAATATGGATTTATATACTTTGCCGCCAATTCAATATTTAAAAAATGTGCCGAAGGCAAAAGGGAATACTGCTCATTCAGCAGCGCGCAATAATGCTGAACGTCTGCATCAAACTTTTGAAAGTTTTGGTATTAAAGCTCGTGTTACTAATATTAATATCGGGCCGGCTGTTACTCAATACGAAATTACATTGGAGCCAGGAGTGAAGGTGAGCCGGATTGCCGGGCTTTCTGATGATATTGCATTAGCGCTTGCAGCTAAAGGGATTCGGATTGAAGCACCAATTCCTGGAAAATCTGCTGTCGGTATTGAAGTGCCAAATGAAAGTATTCAAATGGTTGGCTTACGTGAAGTATTAGAGCCATCAATTCATGATTTAGAACAAAAGCTTTTAGTAGGGCTGGGGCGCGATATTGCCGGTGATGTTATTATGACTGCCTTAAATAAGGCGCCGCATTTGCTGGTTGCCGGAGCTACCGGTAGCGGTAAGAGTGTTTGTATCAATGGTATAATTACAAGTATTTTGATGCGAACTAAACCATCAGAAGTGAAGTTTTTGATGATTGATCCTAAGAAGGTTGAACTTAACGTATATAATGATATTCCGCATTTGTTGGCACCAGTTGTTACTGATCCGAAGAAAGCGGCAGTTGCTTTACGCAAAATTGTCGTTGAGATGGAAGAACGTTATGAAAAATTTGCCCGTGAAGGGGTTCGTAATCTTGAAGGCTTTAATGAATTACAAGTAGAAGAAGGCAATGTGCCGTTGCCATATATTGTTGTTATTATTGATGAGTTAGCAGACTTAATGGTTGTTGCTGCTAAGGACGTTGAGGATGCAATTATGCGTCTGGCACAAATGGCGCGGGCTGCCGGGATTCACATGATTGTAGCAACTCAGCGACCAAGTGTTGATGTTATCACCGGAGTTATTAAATCAAATATTCCTTCGCGGATTGCTTTTGCAGTTTCATCACAAATTGATTCAAGAACAATTTTAGACATGGGTGGTGCTGAGAAACTCGTAGGCCGCGGCGACATGCTTTATCTGCCTATGGGTGAATCTAAACCTATTCGGGTCCAAGGTGCATATGTTTCTGAACCTGAAATTGAGAAGGTAGTTAATTTTGTTAAGAAACAGCAGGCGGCAAATTTTGATGAGGCATTGACTCATTTAGAAGTGCAAGAAAGTGATAATAATGCTTTTGATGAAGTGGATAAAGATTTTGATGATGTAGTACAGTTTGTTATTGAAACCCAAAAAGCATCAGCATCATTGTTGCAAAGACGTTTCCGCTTCGGCTATAACCGGGCAGCACGAATTGTTGATCAGATGGAAGAACGAGGTATTGTTGGACCAAGTGAAGGCAGCAAACCGCGTCAAGTTTTTTATACTGATTATGATCAGTGGCTGGAAAGCCAAAATATTCAAAGCTAGTTTACTTTAGCAATGAAATTTGCTATACTAGTTCTTAATTAAATATGTTTCAAATGTTGATACATTTGAGTGGTATTACTTTGTATACTTCGATAATATGGTTCGAAAGGTCTCTAGCTGCTAACCTTGAATTAGCAGGCTACAAGGTTAAACGCATATACTTTTAAAAGGGTTATGCAGTTTTAGTTTGGAGACAACTAAAACTGCATTTTTTTTATATAAGGAGATAAGACATGGAATTATTAAAACAACGAATTGAAACTGACGGAATTGTTTTACATCCGGATATTTTAAAGGTAGATACTTTCTTAAATCATCAAATTGATGTAGCGCTTTTACAAGAAATCGGGGCAGAGTTTGCACGAATTTTTGCCGGTCAGGATATTAATAAGATTTTGACTGTTGAGAGTTCAGG
Source organism: Culicoidibacter larvae (assembly GCF_005771635.1). Taxonomy (GTDB): domain Bacteria; phylum Bacillota_I; class Bacilli_A; order Culicoidibacterales; family Culicoidibacteraceae; genus Culicoidibacter; species Culicoidibacter larvae. The sequence goes on from NZ_VBWP01000004.1 coordinate 88,747, forward strand.
AATTGCTTTTGCGGTTGCGACCTCGATGCAGATGGAAAATATTCCGGTAGTATTTGCCCGCAAGCAAACATCAAAAATTTTAAAAGATGATTTTTATGCTACACCAGTGCATTCATATACAAAAAATACAGAGTATAAGATGTGTATTGATAAAAGATTTTTAACCCAATCTGATCGAATATTGATTTTGGATGACTTTTTAGCCCATGGTCAGGCAGTGCTTGGTTTGATCCGATTAGCTGAAGCCGCAGGAGCGAAGGTCATCGGTGCGGGGATTGTCATCGAAAAGAGTTTTCAAAATGGTCGCTCGCTGATTGAAGAACATATTCCGGTTCATAGTTTGGCGAGAATCGAAAAGTTTGCTGATAATAAAGTATTTTTTGTCGAATAATCTGGGAAAACGTCCCACAAAATAAAGCGATTACATTTTTTTGAAAGCGTAATCAATAAAAATGGTTGTATTTGGTTTACATTCAGTTTGAAAGCCAGTATAATAAAAATGAAGATTATAGATAAGTTGCTATTTACTTCTTTTATAGTCTCAACAAAAGCCCTAATACAGGCTTAAATTTAGGAGGTATTTTCTATGAAGAAGCTATTTGCTTTACTTTCAACGGCTTTAGCTGTTACGGTACTGCTTGCAGGATGTTCTGGTGGAGGAACAACAACTGACGGATTAAATGTTGGTATGGTTACCGATACTGGTGGGGTTAATGATAAGTCATTCAACCAAGGAACTTATGAAGGTATCGAACGCTTTATTGAAGCTAACGGTGGAAAAGCAAGCTACATTGAGTCAAAAAGTGAGAATGATTTCATTCCTAACTTAAATGCAATGGCAGCTAAAAATGATGTTGTAGTTGCATCAGGATTCTTATTTGAAGAAGCGTTGAAAGACGCTACTGCTAAAAACCCTGATACAAAATTTGTTGGAATCGACGTTGCAATTGATGGTGTAAGTAACTTAAACTCAATTGTTTTCGCTGAAGAAGAAGCTGGATACCTTGCTGGTGTTACTGCTGCTTTAACAACAAAAACTGGTAAAATCGGATATATTGGTGGTATGGAAGTGCCTGCAGTTCAAAAATTCGGTTGGGGATTTGTTGCCGGAGCTTACGCGGTAAATCCTGATATCCAAATCACTTATGAATACAGCGGATCTTTCACTGACACTGCACTTGGTAAAACAAAAGCATCAGCAATGTTCCAATCTGGAATTGATATTATCTTTGCTGCTGCCGGAGGAACTGGTGTTGGTGTAATCAATGAAGGTAAAGAACGTGCTGAAGCTGGAGAAAACGTATGGGTTATCGGTGTTGACCGTGACCAATACGAAGATGGCGTTTATGGATCTGAAGGAAAATCAGTTATTTTAACTTCTGCAGTTAAAAAAGTTGATGTAGCTTCTGAAACAGCATTAAACGACATTAAAGCTGACAAATTCCAAGGTGGAGTTGTTACTCGTTTAACAATCGCTGACGATGCTGTTGGTTTACCTGCAGAAAATCCAAACGTTCCTGCAGATACTATGACTAAAGTAAATGAATACGTAGAAAAAGTTAAATCTGGAGAAGTTAAAGTTCCAGGTACAATTGAAGAAGTAAAAGTTTTCAAAGTAAACGGTACTTTATAAAAATAGCAATTATATGAAGGAAACGAGCAGGGAAGTAAGGCTAAGTTACTTTCCTGCTTTTTCTTTTTACAAAGAGACAGGTCTTTAGAATTCCCTTGCAAAACGCTTACAATTTTAGGTATAATAAAGGTACATATATATGAAAAGAGGTAATGATATGGCATACGCTATTGAGATGCTTAATATTCGTAAAGAATTTGCCGGCATCGTTGCAAATGACGATATTACCCTCAGAGTACAGCAAAATGAAATCCATGCACTATTGGGAGAAAATGGTGCAGGGAAGTCAACTTTGATGAGTGTGCTCTTTGGATTATATCAGCCGGAACAAGGTAAAATTTTGATCAACGAAAAAGAAGTAGCTATCACAAATCCGAATATTGCTAATGATTTAGGAATCGGAATGGTGCATCAGCATTTTAAATTAGTTGATAATTTTACAGTAACGCAGAATATTATTCTTGGTCGTGAAGCTACTAAAGGTGGCATTATCGATATCAAAAACTCGGCTAAGAAAATTGCTGAAATCTCAAAACAATATGGATTGGATGTAGATCCACATGCCAAAATCGAAGATATTAGCGTCGGGATGCAGCAACGTGTAGAGATCTTAAAGATGTTATACCGTGATGCAGACATCCTTATCTTTGATGAACCTACTGCAGTTTTGACACCGCAGGAGATTGAAGAGTTAATTAACATTATGAAACGTCTTCAAGCTGAAGGGAAAACAATCATTCTTATCACACATAAACTTCGGGAAATTAAGGCAGTGGCGAATCGTTGTACGGTTATTCGCCGCGGACGTTACATTGACACTGTTGATGTAGACAAAGTTAATGAAGCTGAATTGGCAACATTAATGGTTGGACATGAGGTAAGCTTTAAAGTTGATAAGGCTCCGGCAAATATCGGAGACACGGTATTAACAATTAAGGATCTTTGTGTAAAAGACAATCGTGATTATCAAAAAGTAAATAATTTAAGCCTGGAATTGAAAGAAGGCGAGATTCTTGGGATTGCCGGAGTTGATGGCAATGGCCAACAAGAATTTATTGAAGGCTTGGTTGGGCTTCGGCCAACAGTTAGTGGTGACATTAACTTCCTCGGCAAAGATTTAAATGCTATGTCAATTCGTAAAAGAACCCAATCTGGTATTGGGCATATTCCCGAAGACCGCCATAAACATGGATTGGTTTTAGATTTTGTTCTTTATGAAAATTATGCATTACAGGAATTTTATCGTTCACCATTCTCACATAATGGTATTTTAGATTATAAATACATGAAAGATTATGCTACCAAATTAGATAAAGACTTTGATGTACGTAGTGGTGAAGGAATTTATTCAATTGCACGTTCAATGTCTGGTGGGAATCAACAAAAAGCCATAGTTGCACGTGAAATTTCGCAATCACCAAAAATGTTGATTGCGGTACAACCGACTCGTGGTCTTGATGTAGGAGCAATTGAATTTATTCATAAGCAATTACTAGCTGAACGAGATAAAGGACATTCGATTTTACTTGTTTCGTTTGAGCTTGATGAAATTTTAAATTTAAGTGACCGCGTTGCAGTAATGTACGAAGGGTCAATTATTAAAACTGTTGATGCTGATAAAACCAATGCTAATGAGCTTGGCTTATTAATGGCTGGTGTCAATGAAGGAGGAGAAGCGTAATATGGATGCAAAAACAAAACGCTTAAATGCGATTATTACGCCGATTATCGCGGTTGTATTAGCATTTGCAATCGGTAGTATTTTTATCCTCATTTCAGGGCATAACCCAATTGAAGGATTTCTTGCTCTATTAGAAGTATTTTCTAATATTTATAATATTGGTGAGTGGTTCTCTACAGCTTCAATATTAATTTTAACTGGTACCGCAGTAGCGTTTGCATTCCGTACCGGAATGTTCAACATTGGTGCTGAAGGACAATTCATGATGGGTGCGATTACCGGTATTGCTGTCGGATCGATTCAAGGATTGCCAATATTTATCCATTTACCATTAACAATTATTGCAGCTGGTCTTGCTGGTGCTTTATGGGCCGGAATTCCAGGGATACTAAAAGCAGCTTTCAAAGTTCATGAGGTTGTAGTTTGTATCATGTTAAACTACATTGCATTATTCTTCAGTAACTTCTTAGTTGAGAACTGGCTGAAAAATCCTAATGCAACAGCACAAACTATTGCTATTGAGCCAAGTGCTTCATTATCAATGGGGTGGTTATCAGACATCTTTAATGGTGCTCGGGTAAACTTAGGTATTTTTATTGCTCTTGGAGCGGTTATCTTATTCTGGTTCTTAATTAAGAAAACAACATTTGGATATCAGTTACGGGCAGTTGGGTTAAACCAAGATGCAGCTAAATATGCTGGTATCAGTGTTAACCGTAATATTGTATTTTCAATGATGATTGCCGGTGCCTTCGCAGGTCTTGCCGGAGTTATCTATTCAAACGGAATCTTTACTTACATTACCTCAACAAGTGGTTTCTTAAGTTTTGGTATGGATGGTATTGCCGTTGCCTTGCTTGGAAACAGCACTCCGTTCGGAACCTTGCTTTCTGCATTATTGTTTAGTTTCTTGCAAGCAGGGGCTAAGACAATGCAAGTTAGTGCCGGAATTCCAGCAGAGATTGTATCTATTATTACCGCATTAATCATCTTCTTTGTAGCTTCTAGTTATGCAATTCAATTTGTATTAAGAAAACTCACAGAGAAAAAAGCTAAAAAAGGAGGTGCCCAAAATGCAGTTTGATTTCGGAACATTTCAACAATTATTAGTTATTTTAATTCCAACAACACTTGCGGTTTCGGCGCCAATCATTATTACCGCAATCGGTGGCTTATACAGTGAACGTTCCGGTGTTGTTAACATCGGGCTTGAAGGTATGATGGTTATTGGTGCTTTCACTTGTGCTTTGACAATTCTAGGATTAGAAAAGTCTTTAGGCATCTGGGCAGTTGTTATCGCACTTGTGCTTTCAGCAATTGCCGGAGCAATTTTAGCATTATTCCATGCCTTTGCTTCAATTTCAATGCGTGCAAACCAAATTATTAGTGGTACAGCTATTAATATCATGGGTCTTGCCGGTGCGTTGTATGCATGTCGTGTTCTTTTCAACAGTAAAGAAACCGAGGCAATTGGCGTATCTGTTACTAAATTTGGGGTGCCATTCTTAAAAGATATTCCGTTCATCGGACCAATCTTATTTGATAGCTGGTACCCAACAATGTTTATTGTAATTGGCGTTGTATTATTTACTTGGTATTTATTGTACTATCGTCCGTTCGGGTACCATTTACGTGCCTGCGGTGAGCACCCTGGTGCAGCAGATTCAATGGGTATCAATGTAACTAAAATGCGTTATATCGGCGTTATCATTTCCGGAGTTCTTGCCGGACTTGGTGGTGCATTAGTTGTATTAACTATTTCAACTAAATTCTCTGAATTAACAATTGCCGGAATGGGCTTCTTGGCTCTAGCTGCATTGGTGTTCGGAAAATGGAATCCGTTTGGAGTCCTGGGAGCCGGGTTATTCTTTGGATTAACTAAAACACTGGGGATTATCTTCCCGGTAGTATTCCCGGATTTAAACATTCCTAATGTAGTATTCCAAATATTCCCTTATGTGATGACAATACTGGCATTAGTCTTGTTCTCGCGAAAATCGGCAGGTCCAAAAGCTGCCGGAGTTGTTTACGACAAGGGAAGTCGTTAAAAAGTTCAAAAAGATTGCTCTGTCGGAGCAATCTTTTTTTATATTACAAATTTGTTCGCTAAAAGATAACGAATCAGGTTTGGTATTTGCTTTTAATCCTGTATAATAGAATTATATTGATTATTTAAGACTTAAGGAGTATTATCGGCTCATGGATAAACAAGAAAAAATTGTACATTTAGAAACCGATATAGTAACAGGATTAACTTCAGCTCAGGTTGAAGCGAAGATTGCTGCTAATCAAACCAATAAAACCGTTGATGTTCCCAGTCGAACAATCGGCGATATTATAAAAACCAATACGTTAACGTTATTTAATGCCTTGAATGCGATTTTGGCAATATTGGTTATTATTGCCGGGCAGCCAAGAAATGCCTTGTTTGCTTTCGTTATTGTAGCCAATACTTTTATTGGTATTTTTCAAGAGTTACGAGCTAAGTACACATTAGAAAAATTATCAGTGCTGAATACTTTTCAAGTGCCGGTAGTTCGCGATAGCGAGGTTGTAACCATTGATACTGATGCAATTGTATTAGATGATGTTATGAAATTAAGTACCGGTATGCAGATTGCAGTTGATGCAATTGTTCGCAGCGGTGAAATTGAAGTGGATGAATCATTATTAACCGGGGAAGCTGATCCGGTTTTAAAACACGTTGGTGAAGAATTACTATCAGGTAGTTTTGTTGTATCGGGCAGTTGTGATGCTCAGGCAATTCGTGTTGCTCAAGATATGTATGCCAGTAAATTATCGGCGGAGGCAAAACGCTTCTCGATGGTTGATTCAGAGTTGCGCAAATCAGTGAATCAAATTATTAAGATTGTTACTTATTTGATTTTGCCAGTTGGGGCGATGCTGATGTTTACCCAGCTCTTCTTTAACAATGGTACTTGGCAAGATGCTCTGGTTGGTGCGGTAGGTGGCATCATTGGTATGATTCCTGAGGGATTAGTGCTGCTAACGAGTGTTGCTTTAATGGTCGGGGTTATTCGCTTGGCTCAAAAGAAAACTTTAGTTCAAGAGATGCCGGCAATTGAGATGTTGGCCCGCGTTGATGTACTTTGTCTTGATAAAACCGGAACTATTACTGAGGGTAATTTAAATCTTGCAGAGATTGAATTGACCGGCGATAAAGATAAAATGAAAATTGATGATGCGCTGGCAGTATTAACCAGAACATTACCGGCAGCAAACCCGACACAGCTGGCGATTTATGACTATTACCAAGAAGCACCAAGTTGGGAAGTGACTGATACTGTAGCATTCTCTTCAGCACGAAAGTGGAGTGCTGCCAGCTTCAAAAATGAAGGTACATGGATTCTGGGGGCACCGGAGATGGTTCTTGGCAGTAATTATAGTTTATTCCAGGAGAAGGTTGAAGAACAAGCGCGGCTGGGCCGGCGTGTTCTTGTACTTGCTTATAGTGATGAAATAATTAAAGATGAACTGTTACCAGCGGATACAAAAGCAGAAGCATTCATTATGCTTGAAGATATTATTCGTGATCATGCTAATCAAACGCTGGCATATTTTGCCTCGCAAGGGGTGACGCTAAAGGTTATTTCCGGTGATAATCCAGTAACTGTTGCCGCAGTTGCAAAACGGGCCGGACTTGAAGGGGCAGAGCACTATTTAGATGCCAGAACCTTGCCGGATGATATTGAAAGTTTGCAAGAAATTGTTGCTAACACCACTGTTTTTGGGCGGGTTTCACCACAACAAAAACAAAAGTTAGTACAAGCGTTACAAGCAAACGGACATACAGTTGCCATGACCGGTGATGGTGTTAATGATGTATTAGCATTAAAAGAGTCGGATTGTGGGATTGCTATGGCGAACGGGAGCGAAGCAACCCGGTCGGTGGCACAGTTGGTGCTGTTGAACTCGGACTTTGCTTCACTACCGCAAGTTGTATCTGAGGGACGCCGGGTTATTAATAACATTGAGCGTGTTTCAAGCTTGTATCTGGTAAAAACTTTATATTCAATAATTCTTTCAGTAGTATTTACTATATTGCTAAAACCATATCCATTCTTGCCATTACAACTGACTTTAATTGGTTCAGTGGCAACCGGTATTCCGTCGTTCTTCTTAGCGTTGGCACCGAATGATGAACGGGTAACCGGCGGTTTCTTGCGCAAGGTTGCGCAAGATACAATTCCCGGCGGAATTGCCGTAGCAATCGGAACATTGATTATTTATGGTTTATCATCTTTTGTGCATTATGATGTTGAACAGCGACGGACGATGGCAATTCTTGTTGCCGGGGGCGTGCAGTTAGTTGTCTTATTACGAGTGGCGCGTCCATGGAAAGCTTGGAATTTGGCACTTGTCGGCATTATGATTGTTGCGTTCTTTGCGACGTTCTTCTTACCGGTTATTTCGGCAATATTCTATTTCGTACCAATGAACTGGTTTGATTATTTAATCGGTGGGGTATTAATTATTGCTTCATGGTGGTTTATGAATTTTGTCCAATGGATGATGCATATAGTCTACGATTGGTGGCTGACTATTCGGAGGAAAGAAAGTTAAAAACTGCGCTCTAGAGAGCGCAGTTTTTTTATGTTCTCTAAAATAATTATATTGTGAAAACCAAGCTGTATTGTGAAATAATGAGCTTCAATTGTCTTTAAAAGTGCTTTTATTAATAATTCATTGTGCTATAATAATAGTGTACGTTTTCACTGGGAAGGTACAAAAAACGGAGGATTAAAATGAGTAAAAAAACACAATATAAGTTAGGAATTGATATCGGATCAACGACTGCTAAAGCAGTTTTGACAGATGAATATAATAATATCGTTTATTCAAAATATGTCCGACACAATGCTAAAATTAACGAAACCTTAATAACTATATTAAAAGAAATAAAATCTCAAGTTGAAGGCCAATCAATTAGTATGGCCATAACCGGAACGGCGGGAATGGGTGTTGCTGAGAAAATTGGTCTTTTCTTTGTGCAGGAAGTTGTTGCTTCAGCTGAAGTAGTAAAAGCACTGTACCCAGAAGTAAAAACCTTAATTGATCTTGGTGGAGAGGATGCAAAGATTATTTTCTTTAATGATCTGTTGCGACCGGATATCAGGATGAACGGAAACTGTGCCGGTGGAACCGGCGCTTTCATCGACCAGATGGCGAGTCTATTGAATATTGAACCCGGTGAATTAAACGAACTCGCTAAGAAAAGTCAAACTTACTATTCAATTGCTTCGCGTTGTGGTGTGTTTGCTAAAACTGATGTGCAAACTTTGCTTTCACGGGATACGCCAAGAGAAGATATTGCTGCTTCAATTTTCCAGGCGGTTGCCTTGCAAACAATTAATAGTTTAGCCCGCGGAACCGATATTAATCCAAAGATTATGTTTGTTGGTGGTCCACTAACATTCTTGCCAATGTTGCGTCAAGCATTTATTGAGCAAATGAAGGTTAGTGATGAAGATATCTTAATGCCTGAAAGTCCGGAATTATTCCCGGCTTTAGGTACGGCAATTGTTAATGATGAAGGTCGTACGATTGCAACAATCGATGAAGTGCTTGAGCGTCTTGAAAATACTGATGGTCATGTAGCTTTATGGGAAGGTATGGATCCGCTATTTAATGATGATGCTGAATATCAAGAGTGGAAAGCTGAGAAAGCTAAAGCTCATGTTGAGGTATTACCAATTAAAAATGCAGATAATGCACCGACCTTTTTAGGGATTGACTCTGGATCAACAACAACCAAAATCGTATTAATTAATGAAAATGGCGATTTAGTTTTCAATTATTACACGAATAATAATGGGAACCCGGTTCAGGCTGTTTTAAATGGTTTAGAAGAGTTAAATGCCCAGGCAACAGCTGAAGGGGTAACACTTAATATTGCCCGCGGTGCTGTAACTGGTTATGGTGAAGATCTTATCAAAACCGCATTTAAGTTAGACGATGGTTTAGTAGAAACTATTGCTCATTATCGCGCAGCAAAACGCTTTAATCCTGAAGTAAGTTTTATTTTAGATATCGGTGGTCAGGATATGAAGGCGATTTTCATAAAAGATGGTGTTATTACCAACTTGGAAATCAACGAAGCATGTTCTTCAGGTGCAGGTTCTTTTATTGAAACTTTTGCGAAATCTTTGGGACACAATGTCCAAGACTTTGCTAATTATGGTGTGCAATCGAGAAGACCTTGTGATTTAGGAACACGTTGTACCGTTTTTATGAACTCTAAAGTAAAACAATCGTTCCGTGAAGGGGCACAAATTGAAGATATTTCAGCTGGACTTGCGTATTCAGTTATGCGTAACTGTTTCTTCAAACTTTTAAAAGTTTCTGATCCAAAAACACTTGGTGAAAACATTGTTGTTCAAGGTGGAACCTTTAAAAATGATGCTGTTTTACGGGCGATGGAAGTTTTGGTTGGCGGCAGTGTCGTGCGACCAAATATTGCTGAATTAATGGGTGCTTATGGTAGTGCCTTAATCGCTCAAGAAATGTACAACCGCAATCAAGCATATCAAACAACGTTTGTAGGTCTTACGGACATGCAAACGGCTACTCAATATACACGTCGTTCATTAACATGTAATGCATGCGATAACTTATGTAGTGTTCAACAATTAAAGTTTGACGGCAATGAAGTATTCTATACCGGTAATAAGTGTGAGAAAGTATTCTCTAATCAGGGCACCGCTAAAGTGAAAGGTGATAATTTACCTGACTACAAATATCATTTATTATTTGACCGTGAATCGAATTTGGAAAACCCGAAATTATCGATTGGTATTCCAAGAACCCTGAATATGTATGAAAGTTATCCATATTGGCATACCTTATTTACTGAGTGTGGTATCAATGTTGTTTTATCTGATACTTCAACAATGGCATTAGCTCAAAAGGGTGCTGGAACAGTTATGTCGGAAAATATTTGTTTCCCGGCTAAGATTGCTCACGGCCATATTGCTAACTTGGCAACTAAAGAGGTTGACCGTATTTTCTATCCAATGGTTCGTTATGAATCAACTGAGTATGAAGATGCCTTGAACTCATATAACTGCCCAGTAGTTACCGGATATCCGGATGTTATCAAAAGTGCAATGAATCCGAAAAAACGTTATGGCATTCCATTTGATAATCCAGTTATGACTTTCTCATCAAATGATTTACTTTCTAAATCATCATGGGAATATGTTAAAAAGCTTGGAATTGATGAGGCAGTATTTAATCGTGCGTTTGATAAAGCAATTCAAGCTCAAAATGATTTTAAACAAGAATTAAATCGTAAAGCCGAAGAAATTATCAAAAAAGCGGATGCTGAGGGCCGAATGATTATTATGATTGTCGGTCGTCCATATCATGTCGATCCGCTGATTAATCATAAAATACCTGATATGATTGCTGCTCTTGGTGTTTCTGTAATTACTGAGGACTCAATTGATATTAAATCAAACGATAATCTTGATGAAGTTGATGTACTTACACAATGGTCATATCCAAACCGTATTTATAACTCAGCATTATGGGCTGCTAAACGTAAAAACGTTGAAATGGTTCAGCTGAATTCATTCGGTTGCGGACCGGATGCAATTACTATTGATGAAGTTCGTTCAATTGCCAACGATTACGGAAAAATCCATACTTTAGTGCGTATTGATGAGATTTCTAGTCCGGGTGCAATTAAATTGCGTCTGCGTTCATTAATTGAATCAGTTGAAATGCGCGGTGATGATTTCGTTCCAGAACTTCGCGAACGACAAAAAAATAAAGTATTTGAGAAAGCTGACCGTCATCGTAAGATTTTGGCACCAACATTCTCACCATTTTATACCGATGCAATTATTGCCGGGGTTGCCAGTGCCGGATTTGATATTGAAATCTTGCCAATGCCGGACCGAGCTTCAGTTGATGTTGGATTAAAATATACTAATAATGATATTTGTTATCCAGCAGTTATTGTTATTGGTGACTTAATCAAGGCATTGCAAAGCGGTAAATATGATACTCGTGACGTAGCTGTGGCAATCACCCAAACAGGTGGACAATGCCGGGCATCAAGTTATGTATCATTATTAAAACGTGGTTTAATCAATGCCGGTTATGCTGATGTACCGGTTGTAGCTATTTCTACTGGTTCAACCAGTGGTGCAAAAGGCTTGAATGAGCAACCGGGATTAAAATACAGCAGTACTAACATGATGATTGCCGGACTTTTAGGAATATTGTTTAGTGACTCAATGTCAAAATTATATCACTATACAGCAGTTCGTGAGCTAAACAAAGGTGATGCGATGCGAACTGTACAGAAGTATGTTAAGGAAAGTGCGAAGTACTTAACTATTTCTAAACAGGGCAAGCTTTTCAAATTGCTTGAAGAAGCGGTTGAAGAGTTTAAAGCAATTCCGATTGATACCAGCAAAGATTATCCGCGGGTAGGTATTGTCGGTGAGATTTACGCAAAATATAACCCATTTGGAAATGGATTTGTTGTTGACTGGTTGATGGATCAGGGTATTGAAGTTGATGTGCCACCAATCCTTGACTTCTTCTTAAAGCGTTTCATCAATGATGAGTTTAATGCTGGTAACAATGTTCAAGACAAAGGGAAATTGTATCTAGCCGGGATGAAAGCAATTGAGAAAGTCGTTGAGAAATATATTGATCGTACTAATAATATTTTAAAAGGGTTCCATGTTTACCGACCATTCCATTATATTCGCCATGCTAGTGATAAAGCCGAGCGTGTATTATCGCTCATCAATCAATTTGGTGAAAGTTGGTTACTGCCGGCAGAAATCGCTTTGTTTGCTGATGAGGGGGTAAATGATATTGTTTGTATCCAACCATTTGGATGTATTGCTAACCATGTCATTGCCAAAGGAGCCGAAAAACGAATTAAAGACTTGTATCCTGATGTAAATATTCTTTATATCGACATGGACCCAGGTATCAGTGAAGTAAACATTGCCAACCGTTTACGTTTCCTGGTAAATGGTGCTCATGAAACCTTAGCTCGCCAGCAAGAAGCTGAAGCGGCACAAGTTTTATAAGAATTTGAATGTCTGATTGACGCAATGGTCAATCAGACATTTTCTTTTAGCTAACAAAAATGTTATCTGCATCACAATATTTAAAGTGGTAAAATAATATTGAGAAAGGCTGATAGTAATGAAAGATAAAAAGCATAAGCGAAAGCTAAATAAAAAAAGAGCAATCGTAGCGACTAGTGCAATGGTCACATCACTAATTCTGATTGTTGCGCTTACAATTGCTGGGTTTCAAGTGATGAATAGTCAAAATAATCCAGTAGTGCTATGTAATAGGGAACAGCACCATAATGAAGTAATTGAAAATAACCCTTGCTTAAGCAAAGATGAAATAACGGCTCTTAATCAAAGTGGCAAAACTGATAAAAGAATTGCTTTTCTCACGTTTGATGACGGACCGTCATCAAAAACCTCAGAGCTATTAGCAATTTTAGATAAATATAATGTTAATGGAAATTTCTTTCTTATCGGCAATAATATTGATGGTAATGAGGAGGTTGTAAAAGCAATTGCAGCTCAGGGAAGTAAAGTCTTCGTCCATTCAACGACACATAACTATACAGACATCTATGCCAATGTAGATGCGTTCCGAAATGATATTACTGCAACTGTCACCAAAATTAAACAGCTGGGTATTTCATCACCATATATGTATCGTTTTCCCGGTGGTTCAAATACTAGTTATATTGATAGCAAACAATTCACTGCATTTCAGCAAATCGTTCATGAAATTGGTATGGAGTATGTAGATTGGAATGTTGATTCCGGCGATGCCAGCGGCACCAGCCCGGATGCGAAAACAATTGTTGCGAATGTGATGGCACAGATTCAGAATAAAAACTATGTTAATATTCTTATGCACGATGCTGCCGATAAGGCGGCAACGCGGGCAGCGTTGCCGGAAATTATTGAGGCATTGCGGGCTAACGGTTTTATCATTTGTAAGTTGCCACGTGGTATTGCGATTCCTCAGTTTAATTGATAAAGCGATAATGAAGGTCATCACTGATGACCTTCATTATATAATTCTTCTGATGTTCAAAAGCCGGATAATTTAGTATAATAGGATAAATGAGGTGTGACTATGGAAAAGTTAAAAATTGGTATGGTTGGGCTGGGTTATATTGCGCAGTCAACATATTTGCCGTTGCTGGCTAATCATGCAAATGTTGAATTTGTTGGGGCGTTTTCGCCGAATGCTGATGAGGCTAAGAAGCTTTGTGCCCAGTATCGGATTGATTACTATACAGATTTAACGTCACTTATTGATATGGTTGATGCATTGTTTGTTCATAGCGCAACTAGCAGTCATTATGAGGTAGTTAAGGCTGCGTTGCTAAAGGGTAAAGCAGTGTATGTTGACAAGCCTTTAGCGGCTGAACTTGAGCAAGCAACTGAATTAGTTGAGTTGGCAGATAAGCAAAAAACGCCATTAATGGTTGGTTTTAATCGTCGTTTTGCACCAGCATACATTGATTTAAAAATGCGATTAGATAAACCAGCTTTCATTCATGTTGAGAAGCACCGAATTGATGAGGTTGGACATGATTTAGCGTTTACCTTGCTTGATGATTATATTCATATTATTGATACTCTTTATTGGTTGGCAGATGGTCAATTTGATAATGCAACCCAGTATTTGCAAGTAAATGCAGCCGGTGAATTAATTTTTGGTCAGAGTCGTTATCAAAATAATGATGGCGTTTATTTGGCTAGTATGCATCGTGCTTCGGGAACCAGTTTGGAGAAAATTAGCGTTATCCAAAAAAATACATGTATGGAAGTGGTTGATATGCTGCAATTGCAGACTGTTGATCATGACACGCGGATTATGGCACCGGTAAATCTTCGCATTACTGCGCCGGCAAGACGTGGCTTTGATAATGCGGTTAATCATTTTATTGAGTCAGTGCTTGGTGCAACGACACCGATTATCAGTGGTTATGATGCGATAGCAGCTCAAACCATTATTGAAAATATTATTGCTGACTATCGGAAGCAACAAAAATAACAAATACAACTTGAAGTGGTGAAAAGATAATAATGAATCAAACATTTGAAAATAAAGTAATCAGTTGGTATCATGCCAATAAACGTGATTTACCATGGCGACATACAACTAATCCATACTATATTTGGGTTTCAGAGATTATGCTGCAGCAAACTCAGGCTGAGCGCGTGAAAGCATATTATAAGAGGTTTATTGAGTTGTTTCCAACAATTGCTGATTTGGCAACTGCTGAAGAAGCAGTTTTGCTGAAAGCTTGGGAGGGACTAGGTTATTATAGCCGGGTTCGTAATTTGCAAAAGGCAGCAATACAGATTGTTGAACTGCATGGCGGGGTTTTTCCGGATAAATTTGAAGATGTGCTGGCACTGACTGGTATTGGTTCGTATACTGCAGGTGCAATTTGTTCAATTGCTTTTGGTATTCCTAAACCGGCAGTTGATGGTAATGTCTTGCGGGTTATGACCCGTGTACTTGCTGATGAGCGTGATATCAATCAGTTATCGACGAAGCGAGCAATCGAAGAGGAGGTAGCGGAGCATTTAAGCGCCAAGGATCCATCGGGATTCAATCAAGGACTTATTGAGTTGGGGGCAACTATTTGTACGCCTAGAAATCCAAAATGCGAAATATGTCCGATTGCCGGAGAGTGTCTTGCAAAACAGCTTGATACTCAAAGTCATTATCCGGTGAAAATTAAGAAAGTGAAACGTCAAGAATTATACTTTGATACGGTTATTATTCAAGATAGTGTCAATAACTATTTATTGAGTGATATTCATGAAGATACTCTGCTTCAAAATATGTGGCGCTTCCCCCAGACCGAGAGTCTAGATGATGTTGAAGCTTTAGAACGCTGGATTTTCGAATGCTATCAGATAAAAGTAAGTTTGCAACATGTCGGTAATGCCAAACATGTTTTTAGTCACCGTACTTGGCATATGCAAGTATACTATGGTCGAATTGAACAGGCCGGCAATAAAAATTTCTATAGTTTAGATGAAGTGCCAATGGCAAATGCGCATCGTAATTTACTGACGTTATTTGAATAAAATCCTGGAATCATGACCGCTCCCGATGAAAGCGGTCATGATTCTTTTTTTCTCTCAGAAAAGTTTATTACTGTATTGATTGACAGTAAAGTTTCTAACAAGTAAAATTATCTGAAATATAGCTTGTTGTGGTATAGGTAAAAGTGCTATAATTAAGTTATAAGAAAGGGTTTTCATAAACCTGTTTTTAGGATATGGAGGTAATAGTATGATAAAAAAAGAAATTGTGGCAATGTTGCTTGCCGGTGGTCAAGGAAGCCGGTTGCATGCGTTGACAAAGAAAACCGCAAAGCCGGCGGTGCCTTTTGGCGGGCGTTACCGGATTATTGATTTTACTTTGAGTAATTGTGCCAATTCCGGGATTGATACAGTTGGGGTTTTGACCCAATACCGCCCGTTTGAGTTGAACTCACATATTGCTGATGGTTCAGCGTGGGATTTGAATCGTATTGGCGGCGGTGTTTACATCTTGCCTCCTTATATGAATCAGAAGGAAGGAACATGGTATCGAGGTACTGCTCATGCTATTTATCAGAATATTGATTTTGTTGATCGATATAATCCGGAGAATGTTATTATTTTATCCGGAGATCATATTTATAAAATGGATTATAGCAAGATGCTTGATGCTCATAATGAAAAGAACGCAACTTGCACAATTGCGGTTATTGAAGTGCCTTGGGAAGAGGCTAGTCGTTTTGGTATTATGAATACTGATCGCAACTATCGGATTGAAGAATTTGATGAGAAGCCGGAAAAGCCTAAAAGTAACTTAGCCTCTATGGGTGTTTATATATTTAATTGGCAGAAGTTACGCAGTTTAATGTTGGAATGTGCTGCCAATAAGGTTGAGTTTGATGATTTTGGTCAAAATATTATTCCTTTGATGCTTGAGCGTGGTGAAGCGATGTATGCTTATCCGTTTGGCGGTTATTGGAAAGATGTGGGGACTATCGAGAGTTATTGGGAAGCAAACCTTGAAATTATTGATCCTAATCATCCGCTTAAGTTACAAGACCGGAAGTGGGTTATTTATGGCGAGCCGCTTTTGTATCCACCACAATATATTTCTAAAACCGGACAGGTTGAAAATTCACTGGTTATGGATGGCTGTAAAGTTCATGGACTAATCAATAATTCGGTTTTATTTCCAGGTTCAGTTGTTGGTAAAGGAGCAGTAGTCAAGGATTCAATTTTGATGGCAAACTGTGTTATTGAACCAGGTGCCGTTATTGAAAAAGCAATTATTATGCCCGGGCTGACGGTTGAGAAAAAAGTGAAGGTTGGCGATGGAAAAACAATAAAGGTATTTGAAGGATAGGAGGAACAAAGATGTTAAAGAATGTATTAGGTGTTGTGTTAACAGCAAATGAAAACCCTGATTTATATAGTCTGACGGCTCATCGACCATTGGCAATGGTGCCAATCGGTGGTCGTTATCGGGTAACTGATTTTATATTATCGAATTTAGTCAATGCCGGAATCAGCAATGTTTCCTTCTTTGCCTATCAACCTTATCAATCGTTGCTAAACTTTTTTAGTAATTCTAGAAGCTGGGATTTAGATCGCAAAAATGGTGGTTTGAAAATGTATTTTCAAAATACTATGGAGCAGGGCTATACCGGCTCAGAGTTGATGCATATTTATCGGAATCTAGATCGATTAATTACACCTACTGTTGAATATGTTTTAGTGTCTCGGGTGGGCGTTATTTGTAATATTGATTTTGAAGAGATGGCTGACTTGCTTGAAGCAGACAGTAAGGCTGATGTTGTTTGTGCATATGCAAGACGACCAAGCAATTATCATTACTGTACTGACCAGGTTATTTTCAAGCGTACCGGGAAAAGAATCACCAGTACCGGCGTGAATACTGAACGTTCAAGAATTGTTAATCTTGATATGGGTATGTATTTAATGAGCGTTGATGTTTTTAAGCGATTGATTATTGAAGGTGTTGAGGACTTGGAATGTAACACATTCCAACAATTTTTCTATCGCAGTTTGAGAAATCTTAATGTTATTGGCTATGAATACAATGGTTTTGTTAGTCCAATAACCAATTTAAGTAATTATTTCAAAGCCAATATGGCAATTTTAGATCCAATTGCTTCTGAAGAGTTATTTTATGGTCCGAGAAAAATTTATACGGTTTCGCGTGATGAAGCGCCGACTTATTATAGTGAGCGTTCGCGAGTAGAAAATTCTTTCTTTGGTACTGGGTGTTCGATTGAAGGCCATATTAAAAATAGTGTAATTTCTCGGCGGGTGACTATTGAACCGGGTGCTATTGTTGAGAACTGTGTAATATTCAGTGATACAACGATTCGCAGTGGTGCCCGTTTGAAAAATGTTATTGTTGATACAAACTGTGAAATCAGTGAAAATAATGAGCTGGCAGGAAATCCAGAAACACCGCTTATTATTCCGAAAAGAACAAGAATTTAAGGAGGAGCGGCTATGCAAGTAGTTTTTGCAAGTAGTGAGTGTTTCCCGTTTATTAAGACTGGTGGACTTGGTGACGTCGTATATGCGTTGCCGCGGAGTTTATCTAAAGCAGGTGTGGATGTCAGGGTAGTGTTACCGAAATCATCGTTGATACCAGAACAATATTTAGAGCAGATGAATCTGGTGGCTGAAACTGTTGTGCGGGTTGGTTGGCGCGAACAATATTGTGGTATTTTTCAACTAGAGCTTGATGGGGTTATTTATTATTTTGTTGATAATGAGTATTATTTTAAGCGTAATGAAGGCTATTATGGATATTTTGATGATGGTGAACGCTTTGCATTCTTTTCATGGGCTGTTGCTGCTGTTATTGAGAAGTTGGCACTTGAGCCGGCGGTCATTCATTTGAATGACTGGCATACTGCGATGGTTGCGCCAATCATACGCCATGCGTATGGTTGGAACCGGGTGATGAATAATTGCAAAATTGTTTTTACGATTCATAATTTGCGATTTCAGGGTGTGTTTGGTGAGAGCGTGCTGGAAGACTTTTTTGAGTTTTATCCTTGGGATGCGGTTCATGCCCATTGTATTTGGAATGAAGATGCCAACTTTATGAAGGCAGCAATCATATATGCTGATAGCATCACTACAGTAAGTCCGAATTATGCCAGAGAGATCCAGACCCGAGCTTATGGTGAGGGGCTGGATGGAATTTTGCGCGAGTACAGTGGTAAACTTTCGGGAATCTTAAATGGAATTGATACCGAGTTGTATAATCCGTTTAAAGATACTGCGCTGGTTGCGCCTTTCAATGCTCACCGAGTTAATACTCAGAAACCAATTAATAAGGTGGCTTTGCAGGAACAATTTGGTTTACCGGTTAATCCGGATATTCCGCTTATAGGTATTGTTTCAAGACTGGATCATCAAAAAGGATTTGATTTGGTTGGGGAAAGCTTGCATGGTATTTTGGATTTAGGTGTGCAATTGGTTCTTTTGGGAACTGGCGATCCGCATATTGAGCATGTTTTTAAACATTATGCTCATGCTCATAAAGATCAGGTTGCTTGTTTTATTGGCTTTGATGATATGCTGGCAAGACAGATTTATGCCGGCAGTGATATGTTTTTGATGCCTTCACGTTTTGAGCCCTGTGGTATTGGGCAGATGTTAGCAATGCGTTATGGTTCTATTCCTATTGTTCGTGAAACTGGCGGACTTGCTGATACGGTTCCGGCTTATAATCCAACTGATGAAAGTGGTAAAGGCTTTACTTTCTTGTTGTTTGAAGGGTATGAATTAGTTGATGCAATTGCGAGAAGTACTGATATATACTATAATAACAAGGTAGCATGGAAAAAAATTATTGGCCGGGCAATGCGTGATGATTACAGTTGGGCAACCTCGGCAAAGAACTACATTGAATTATATACAGAAAAGTGAGCTTATTGGAGGAATTAATACATGAGTAAGACATGGCAAGAACTATTTGAACATTGGAACAACGATGCTAATCTGGAAGCAGATTTAAAAGCGGAATTACTGACAATGGATGATGCCCAAAAAGAAGATGCTTTTTATACTAATTTGGAATTCGGTACCGCAGGTATGCGCGGAGTTATGGGTGCTGGTACGAATCGAATGAATATTTATACAATTCGCAAAGCTAATGATGGTTTTGCCCGTTATATTGCTGCCCACGGTGAAGAGGCAAAAAAACGTGGTATTGTTATTGCTTATGATTGCCGCCACCATTCAAAAGAATTTGCTCTTGAGTCAGCAAAAGTTATGGCTTCATATGGGGTGAAAGCATATGTATTTGAAGAATTGCGGCCAACTCCGGAATTATCATTTGCAGTGCGTCATTTGCATGCGTTCGCTGGAATTGTTATTACGGCCAGCCATAATCCTAAACAATACAATGGCTATAAAATTTATGACCAAACCGGTTGTCAGTGTATTCCAGAAGAAGCAGCAAAGGTGGTTGCTTTAGTGAATGAAGTTGAAGATGAGTTGACCTTAGAGGTTGATGAATTAGCAGTATACCAAGAACAAGGACTTATTGAATTTATTGGTGAAAATATTGATGCACCATACAATGAAGCGGTTGTTAATATTAAAATCAATGATGTACCTAAAGATGAAGTTGTAGTAGTCTTTTCACCGCAACATGGTACTGCGCATAAGCCGGTAATGCGGGCTTTGGAAACTTTAGGATATGCCCATATCCATGAAGTTGCCGAGCAGGCAGAACCAAATGGTGATTTTCCAACGGTAAAATTGCCAAATCCGGAAGACAAGGAAGCTTTTACTTTAGCTATTGAACTTGGTAAAAAAGTAAATGCTGATGTTTTATTAGCAACAGACCCAGATGCTGACCGACTTGGCCTGGCAGTTCGCAACAATGAAGGTGAATATGAGTTGTTGAATGGGAATGTTACTGGTGCTTTAACGTTTTATTATATTGTTTCACAACGAAAAGCACATGGAACATTGCCAGTAAATCCGGTGATGTTTACTACTGTTGTTTCTAGTGACTTTGCTAAAGTTATTGCTGATAAATATGATGTTAGCACAGAACATACTTTGACTGGATTTAAATTTATCGGCGATCGTATTGCTCATTATGAACAAACCAGAACAAAAAACTTTGTCTTTGGTTTTGAAGAGAGTTATGGTTCATTGATAGATGCAACTATTGCTCGTGATAAAGATGCGCCCCAAGCTGTTGTTATGGCAGTTGAGATGGCAGCGTTTTATAAAGCTCAAGGTAAGTCGTTGTTAGATGTACTTGAAGACCTCTATCAGGAGTTTGGTTATTTCCGCGAGGATTTAATTAATATTAGTTTAGCCGGAATTGCCGGAGCCCAAAAAATTAAATCAATTATGGAGTATGTTGCGAATAATCACTTTACGACTATTGCAGATATGAATGTTGTCCAGGTTGATGACTTCATCCAAAGTATAAGCTTTGCAGAGGGTAAACAAACGCCGATTACTTTGCCGAAAGCTGAAGTACTTAAGTTTTATCTGGAAGATGGTTCATGGTTCTGCTTGCGTCCAAGCGGTACTGAACCAAAAGCCAAAGTATATATCAGCGTGCGTTCGACAACCGAAGCTGAGGCGCAGGCGCTTATAAATGCAATTCGTAAAGACGTTATGGCAATTGTACAACCGATTATTGACCAAGATTAGCAGATTATATGCATTGCCGGAAAGAAGGCAGTGCTCAACAAAAGTCTTTATTTAAATGTATTTTAAGTAAGGACTTTTTTTCTAAAATGAGGTGTGGAAGATGATTCGCAGATTATATGATGAAGATGTATATTTATTTCGCAACGGCACCCACCGAACGCTTTTTGAATTGTTTGGTGCCCACGTCGGCGAGATTGATGGCGTTGCCGGAGTAATGTTCCGGGTATGGGCAAAAACTGCTCAGGCGGTTCAGGTAATCGGCAGTTTCAATAATTGGGACCGTGAACATGGTTTTATGGATAAAGTGCATGAGCATGGTATTTTTGAGCTGTTCATTCCGAATGCTAAGGAATATGACGAGTATAAATATTTGATTACTGCTGCAAACGGTGAGCTCCTCGAAAAAAGCGATCCGTTTGCCTTCTTTAGCCAAAATCGTCCGGAGACTAACTCAATAGTTTTTGATATTGATAATTTTCGGTGGCAGGATCATAGTTGGCAAAAGCAACGATTGCCAAAAAATTATCAGCAGCCTATGAATATTTATGAGGTACACGCTGGTTCGTGGCGATATAGTGATAATGGTGAGTTGAGCAGTTATACTGTTTTGGCAGAGACATTAATTCCATATGTTAAGGAATACTATTATAATTTCATCGAATTTATGCCGTTGATGGAGCATCCGCTTGATGAATCGTGGGGCTATCAGGTGAGCGGTTTTTATGCTGCTACCCATCGATACGGAACACCAAAACAACTAATGGCATTTATCAACGAAGCTCATCAGCAGGATGT
The DNA here is from genome assembly GCF_005771635.1 of Culicoidibacter larvae. Lineage (GTDB taxonomy): Bacteria > Bacillota_I > Bacilli_A > Culicoidibacterales > Culicoidibacteraceae > Culicoidibacter > Culicoidibacter larvae. Next base: position 110,636 of record NZ_VBWP01000004.1, read on the forward strand.
TGGCGTTATTTTGGATTGGGTGCCGGTGCATTTTTGTAAGGACGCAACTTTTATGGTTAAGTTTGATGGCACACCGCTTTTTGAATATAAGGAACCACAAAACAGTGAAAATGAGTGGGGATCACTTAATTTTGATTTTAGTTCGCCAGAAGTGTGTTCGTTTTTAATTTCAAATGCATTGTTCTGGTTGCAATATTATCATGCCGATGGTTTACGTCTGGATGCTGTCGCTAACATTATTTATTGGCAGGGACGTAAGGACCGGGGAGAAAACCCATATGGAATTGCTTTCTTAAGAGCGCTTAATAAAGCAATTGCCGAAACAGTTCCGGCGGCGTTGATTACTGCTGAAGATTCAACTGATTATCAAGCTGTTACAAAATCGCTTGAAGAAGGTGGCTTAGGCTTCGATTATAAATGGAATATGGGTTGGATGAATGATACTTTTAATTATATGCAAACACCGAGCGACGAACGTTACGAGGTGAATGATAAGCTGACTTTCTCTTTTCATTATATGTATAATGAGCGTTATATTTTACCATACTCACATGATGAGGTCGTGCATGGTAAGTTTTCTGTGCTTAATAAGATGCCGGGAAGTTATGAAGCGAAGTTTCCTCAGGCAAGAGCCTTGTTTGGCTTGATGTATGCTCATCCAGGTAAAAAGTTACAGTTTATGGGCAACGAGTTTGCTCAGGTTATTGAATTTGATGAAAAACGTGAACTTGATTGGTTGTTGTTAAAGTACCCATTGCATGACTCTTTTCATGAATATATGAAAAAGTTGCATCACATTTATTTGCATGAGTCAGCTTTCTGGTTTCATGATTATAGTTTTGATGGCTTTCGTTGGATAACCAATGTTCCGGAGCAAAATGTTTTGGCTTTTGCTCGTTTTGGCAAAACTGCTAAAGATACGATTGTAATGATTTGCAATCTTTCGGATATTTATTTCAAGGAGTACACCATAGGTGTACCGCAAGCGAAATATTATCAAGAAATTTTGAATAGTGATGATTTTTGTTTTTCCGGAAGTGGCGTGGTCAACGAGGGAAAAATTAAGGTTTTAAAAGAGCCGATGCATGAGCAACAACAAAGTATAACGTTTACACTGCCGCCGTTTACTACTATTTATTTTAAGGCAGGGAAATAAGCAGTTGATTCTGCTTGCAAAAATGCGGCAATGAGCGCATAATAATATCAACTAAGGAGATGAATACCTATGGCAGAGATTTATAATTATAAACAGACTTTTGTTGATACATTACAACAGTTATACGGTAAGGAACTTGAATATACTACTAATCGTGAGCGGTATAATGCTTTGGCGCGGATTATTCGGATTTATGCCGGTGATAATTGGCGCGAGAGCAAGGAAGCCATTATCCAGTCTAATCAAAAGCAGGTATATTATTTTTCCATGGAGTTTTTAATGGGCCGACTGCTAACTAATAACCTGATGAATCTTGGTATTTATAATGATGTTGCGGACTCTTTAGCTGAACTAGGTATCGATATTAATGATTTAGAAAATGCCGAAGATGATGCTGGTCTTGGTAATGGTGGCTTAGGTCGTCTTGCTGCATGTTTTCTAGATTCAATTGCATCTCTGGGGTATCCCGGACAAGGTAACAGTATTCGATATCAGTATGGTTTCTTTAAACAAAATATTCGTGATGGCTATCAACAAGAAACAGTGGATCCATGGTTGCTTGATGGTAAATATGAATGGGAAATCAATCGTTATGATGAAGCAGTTGAGATTGGGTATGGCGGATATACTTCAATTACCCATAACGAGGAAGGCAACGCCCAAGTAGAGTATGTACCTGAAACTAAGATTCTTGCGGTTCCATATGATGTGCCAGTTATCGGACAAGGCACTAAAACAACTAATACCTTACGCCTTTGGAAGGCTGAACCATTTTATGATTATCCAATTGCTGGCGGTAGTTTTGAAGATTATGAACATGATACGCGTTCGATTACGAACTTTTTATACCCTGATGATTCAACTCATGAGGGGAGAAAACTGCGTTTAAAACAACAATATTTTTTCTCAAGTGCCGGAGTTCATTGGCTATTAGAAAGATTTTTGTATGAAAATACTAGCTTTGATACTTTGCCAGATAAGATTGTTATTCAAATCAATGATACTCATCCAACTTTAGTTATTCCGGAATTGATGCGTTTACTACTTGACGAGTACGGGTACACTTGGGAACGGGCATGGGATATTGTTTCAAATGCAGTCGCATATACTAACCATACAATTCTAGCTGAAGCATTAGAATCTTGGCCAGTCGAATATGTCAGCGAACTGTTTCCGCGAGTATATCAAATCATTGAAGAAATTGATCGCCGTTTCCGGACACTGCTTTTTAATACTTATGGTGATGACCGTGATAAAATTGAACGTCTGGCAATTATCAGTGGTGGCCAAGTGCGCATGGCTTATTTAGCAATTGTCGGCAGTTTTAGTGTGAATGGAGTAGCTGCATTGCATACTGAGATATTAAAAAACCAGGAGATGCGCGACTTTTACGATTTATTTCCGGAAAAATTCAACAACAAAACCAACGGCGTTACCCATCGCCGCTGGTTTGCCTATGCAAATCCCGAACTTGCCGCATTAGTTACCAGTAAAATAGGTGATGCATGGCTAAAACATCCTGAAGATGAATTTAAGAAACTGCTTAATTATAAAGATGATATTCAGTTCCGGAATGATTTTATGGCAATTAAAAAACAACATAAAGAGAAATTAGCAAAACATATTGAAGCTGTAACCGGTGTGGAAGTTGATGTTAACTCAATATTTGATATTCAAATCAAACGATTACATGCTTATAAGCGGCAGTTACTAAACGTACTGCATATTATTTACTTGTATAATCGCTTAAAAACGGATTCAACTTTTAAAATGCAACCGCGAACATTTATTTTTGGTGCTAAATCGGCACCATCATATGCATTTGCTAAACAAGTAATTAAACTAATTAATACAGTTGCAGAACGCGTTAATAATGATCCGGCAACCAACCATCTACTTAAAGTTGTCTTTCTCCCGAACTACAATGTTTCTCAAGCAGAATTATTGTTCCCGGCAGCTGATGTCAGCGAACAGATTTCTACTGCCGGAAAAGAGGCGAGTGGAACCGGCAATATGAAATTCATGATGAATGGTGCTTTGACAATCGGAACTCTTGATGGGGCAAATGTGGAAATTGATGAGTTAGTTGGCGATGATAATATTGTTATCTTTGGAATGACTGATGAAGAAGTTGATAAATTGCGTTCTTCAAACACCTATGTTTCATGGGATTATTATCATAATGATCCGCGTATCAAAGCAGTACTGGACTTAATTGCTCAACCAAAAATTCTGGCTAACAATGATAAATTAAGCGATACTGAATTTAATTTGATTCTCGATGATTTGTTGATGCATAATGACTCATATTTTGTTTTAAAAGATTTTGCCAGCTATATTGAAGCTCAAGAGCGAGTTGATCAACTCTATCAAGACCAAGAGACCTGGGCAAAAATATGTATTCATAATATTGCCATGAGCGGATTCTTCAGTAGTGATAGAACGATTGAAGACTATGTAAGAGATATTTGGCATATTGAACCGATTAAATTTAATCAGGATTAAGAGAAATTATAAAAACGGATGAATAAAAATCATCCGTTTTTTTACAAAGTTATTGACAATGAAACAATGTTTCGTTATCATATAAGTGTAACAATGTTACGTGGAGGTTTGCAATGAAGAAAACTGAAGAAGAAATTTCAAAAAAAGATTTGCTTCGTCTGACAAAAATTTCCTATGGACAACTATATCGGTGGAAGCGGCAAAAATTAATTCCTGATGTTTGGTTTGTTAAGAAATCAACCTTGAGCGGGCAAGAGACGTTCTTCCCCAAAGAAAAAATTCTTGAACGAATCAATGCAATATTAGAAATGAAAGAGACGCACTCATTTGATGAGATGAGCGATTTATTTTCGCCGGATGTTCAAAAACAAACATACCAGCTCGAAAATATTATTGCCGAGGCTACACTATCAATAAAACATGTCGGAGCATTTATGCAATATACCGAAAGAACATCTTGTTCTTTCTTCGAATTACTATGTATTTATATTTCCAGCAAAGACGAGTTTGCAAAATACTTTTCAGAAGAGAAAAACCTAGAAACTTTTTATCGCTCGGTTGTTAATTGGCAAAAACAGGTCAAGAATACTTTGTTAGAATTATATATGGGCGATGCTGATGGTCAAATTATCTATATATTGGCATCGGTTGATAATCAGATATTCTTTGATAACAATATGCAAATGATTGAGCGCATTTCACTTGATGAGTATGCTAAATCGCTGCAACTTTATTTAAAAGATTAGGAGAAATGAGTAATATGCAATCAAAAACGAATCAGTTTATCATTTCCGGTAAGGGTTTGATCCCCGAAGGAAACTTTGATTATGTAAAGGTGAATGGCAGCGGTAAGGCATTTAAACCGGTAACGATTAAATTACTTGAAATCAATGGTAATTTAACAGCAATGGCACCTATCATTGCAGAAGTTATCAATATTACCGGCACCGGGAAATTCCGCGAACTAACAAGTGAAAAGTTTTCGGTATATGGTGGAGCATCTATTGACGGACCAAGTTCTATTGAACACTTAAATATTCGTGGTAACTTTAAATCAACCGGAAATATTTCCAGTAATCGTATTGATGTTTATGGAAAATTACGCTGTACTGGCGAAATAGAAGCAGAGAACGTTATGACTGAGGGAGCAATTGTTGCTGAACTAGTAAATGCTGAAAATATCACTATGAACGTCTGGCACCGGAGCACTATTTCAATTATCCAGGCAACATCAATTCAAGTATTCAAAAATCCATTACACAAAGTGAGTGAGTTTTTCTCAACTCGTGATGGCTTCTGTCTGGTAGTCAATGAAATTGAAGCTGATCGGATTAGTTTAGTTGCTACCAAAGCCCAAATTGTCCGTGGTGAAGATGTGACAATCGGTGAGGGATGCAATATTGAGTTGGTAGAATATACCGGTACATTAACAGTTGCTCCGGGAGCAATTGTAAAAAGTCAGGTGAAAGTAATATAAAATTAAAAAAACTATAAGAATTCTTATAGTTTTTTTCTGCTTTCGGTTTAAATTTCAGGAGTTTGTGCTATAATAAATGATATATATAGCTATAAAAAGGAGTGAAACCATGGAACGGTTACAAAAGCAAGTAAAAAACGAAATAATTGCTGCGTTAACAAAAGCCGGACTAAGCGATGGGCTTGATGTTAATCAAGTTGTTATTGAATATCCAAAAGATGGGAGTCATGGTGATTTTTCTACCAATGTGGCGATGCAGTTAGCACGAAGTGCAAAACGCAACCCAAGGGATATTGCTCAAAGCATTATTGATAATTTCGAATTTACCTGTATTGATCGAGCTGAGATTGCAGGTCCAGGTTTCATTAATGTTTTTGTTAAAGAAAATATCTTAAACGTTCATGTAAATGATATTTTGGCACAAGGAACTAACTATGGAAATAGTGACTTTGGCAATAATAATTATATTAATGTTGAGTTTGTTTCAGCAAACCCAACCGGCGATTTACATTTAGGTCATGCCCGCGGTGCAGCCCTTGGTGATTCATTATCTAATATTTTAGAAGCAGCCGGACACCGGGTAACGCGTGAATATTATATTAATGATGCCGGGAATCAAATCAATAACTTGGTGTATTCATTACAAGCACGTTATTATCAGCAATTAGGTGATACTGATTATCCGATGCCAGAAGATGGTTATCATGGTGAGGACATCGTTAACATTGCTAAGATTTTAATTGAACGTCATAAAACTGAATTCGATAATGCTGATGAAGAAGGCAAGTTAGCATTATTCCGGTCGTACGGAATTAAATATGAACTTGAGAAGTTGAAAACCGACCTTTTGAATTATCGGGTTGAATTTGACCAATGGAGTTCAGAACAAAGTATGTATGATACCGGTAAATTGGAAGCATCATTGGCTGAACTTAAAAAACGTGGAGCGACATACGAAAAAGATGGTGCGCTTTGGCTGCGTTCAACTGACTTTGGTGATGATAAAGACCGGGTACTTTTAAAGAGTGATGGAACTTATACATATATGGTTCCGGATATTGCCTATCATATTGAAAAATTATCACGTGGTGATAAGTTAATTGATATCTTAGGTGCAGACCACCATGGATACATTGCCCGGATGCAAGCTGCGTTAGCAGCACTTGGATACTTTGATGTGCTTGAAGTTGAAATTATTCAAATGGTACGTTTGATGCAAGGTGGTGTCGAAGTGAAAATGAGTAAGCGGACTGGTAAAGCAGTTGCTTTACGTGATTTGGTTGAAGAAGTCGGACTTGACGCAGTACGTTACTTCTTCGCAATGAGAGCTGCAAACTCACCACTTGATTTCGATATGGATTTAGCAAAAGAGCATGCCAATACTAACCCAGTGTATTATGCCCACTATGCGCATGCAAGAACTTGTTCAGTATTGCGTAATGCTGCTGAAAAAGGATTTGCTGCAGATAAAATAACGACTAGCGATTCATATACTTATGAAGAAAAAGATCGCCGACTGGTGAATACATTATTGATGTTCCCGGAAGTGATTATTCAATCAGCAATAAAACGTGAACCGCATTTAATCACTAACTATATTAATACTTTAGCTTCAAACTTCCATAGCTTCTATAATGACCACAAAGTTATTAATGAAGAGGATATGGTGACAAGCTACCACCGGTTAGCATTAGTTGATTCGGTGAGAATTACGCTTGCAAATGCTTTGAAACTTGTAGGCGTTTCAGCACCTGAAAAAATGTAATAAAAAGCCCCGCATCTGAAATACGGGGCTTTTTTTGTGCTTACGAAAGCGTAAGTAAAAGTTATCCCATTGTTATCTGATTCGATTTTTAAATACTGTCACTGCCTGTATACTGGAGTAGTAAAAGGAGTGAAGTAAAAATGAAAAAAATCATTTTAATTATGAGTAGCCTGGTTGTACTGGCGATTGTTGGTTTTATTGGCTACCCATGGTTTGATAAAGAATATGGTAAGCATTGTGAGCCATATGTGGAGGGGCGCATTAGCGACTTGAAACAGAATGGCGAAATGCTTTATTTCAAAGTTGATGATGAAATATATTTTGCCACCAAAGATGATCTTGTTAAACAAGTTAAGGCAAATGATGGTAACTCATTAAAGTTACAATATATAAAAGAAACCGGTGAAATTTGTAATATATAAAAAAACTTCCCCACGTGGGGAAGTTTTTTATAAATTCAACAGTTTGGCAAGGTGAACACCAACACCAGAATCAGCATTGCTGAATTCTGTTACTTCGTTGGCAATTGATTTTACATATTCATGTGCATTTTGCATTGCCACACCAATGTTCGCATATTCAAGCATTTCAACATCGTTCATTTGATCGCCGAAGGCAATAATACGATCAGGTGCAATGCCATATTCTTTAGCCAATACTTCTAGCCCTGCGGCTTTGTTCGTGCGGGTAGAGTAAGCTTCAATCCAGAAGCTTACCAGGCCGGCAGTACCGCGGAAAGTAATTTCCGGTAAACCTAAGCTATTTAGAACTGCTAAAGTTTCCTCACCATCAGCATTTTCAGTAAACATGTACATAGTAGGAACCTGTTCTAAAAGTGTATTGCCGAATTGTTCAACGACTTCATACCGGGCACCGGTATTACCAGGCATTTGATTTTCTAAAAAGTAAATCATTGATTTATCGTTTTTATCCAAGTAAGCTTTATTCGGTGTTTCTAACATAGTCAGTAAAACTTTTTCCTTAACATATGGATGTTCAAGCACCGCCTGAACGCTTTTAGCTTCCATATGATTAATAATTTGCGAATTGCCATTTCGGTCATTGATGATTGCACCATTAAGTGACAGACACGGAAGACTAAGGCCTAAGTCATTGTATACATATTCCGTTGAATAAAACTGGCGGCCGGTAGCAATGGTAACTTGATGACCTTGTTCTTGAGCTTTAATCAAATATTCCTTCGTTAACGGGGCAATTTCATTTTCGCTTGCGAGTGCCGTCCCATCAAGATCGACAACAATTAAACGTTGTTGCATATATATCCCTCCAAATTTCTATTAGTGTCATTATAACATAAAAACAAGTAACTAATGGCACTTTTTCAGTTTTTGGGAAAGTTTAAATATGCTTTTGCCTTGAGCAAAAGCATATTGACATTTTTTAACAAATACCGTATTATACATGTAATACAGTTAGGAGATGGATGTATGAAGTTTACTGTTAGAGAAACGATTGCATTGGTAAGTGCAGTGCTATGTTATTTTGTATTGCCAATAATTGTTGCGGTACCAGTGATGATGATTGGGATGATGCAGGGCGGAGCAATTGATCCTACTGAGCTTGCAATGCCTGCATGGACACTTAATGCGATAATGATTGTTTCATTTGCTTTTTTAATTGTTTTAGCAATTGTTTTATTGATTGTTTATCGCCGCTTTTTAATTGATGAATGGAAAAAAGTTATTGCTAAGCCACTTCGATTTGTTCTTATTAGTATAATTGGTATTATCGTTTTTGTTGGTTTCCAATATATAATCGGCTTTTTTATTCCCGAAAGTGGAGCTAATCAACAATTGATTGAAGATATTAATCAACAAATGCCATGGCTGATGGGTATTCAAGCTGTTATTTTAGCGCCATTTGTGGAAGAGATGATTTTTAGAAAGGTCTTGTATATGCATTTAAAAGGGAAAGGACAACTTTCTATTGATGCTTTTAAGACTAAAACTACTGCTAAAGGCGGAGCATTGATTCGGGTTATTGCCTTGATGATAAGTTCATCATTATTGTTTGGACTGATGCATTTTGGTTTTGGAACAGATCCATGGTTTATGATTATTCCATACTTCACAATGGGATTATTATTGGTAATTAGTTATGAAGTATCACAGATGTTTTATGTACCAGTTATTATTCACTTCGCTAACAATTTATTATCAGTGTTAATGATGCTATTTTTACATTAAGAGGGAGGAATATATATGAGTTTATTATGGACATTACTTTCAAGTCCGGCAAAAGCTTTTCAGCAAATTGGTGCAGAGAAGAAAACGAAGGGGTTTTTAGCAATTTTGCTTGCTTGGGTTCTTGTTGCAGCACTTGGCATGGTGACGGTACCGGCAGTTGTTGCTGAGAGTATGACTTTGGTTGAAAACCAGGTGCAAGGGATGGATATGAGTTCACTCATGCCGATGATGGTTGTAACAACAATTATTTTTGCTCTTATTGGTATGGTGCTTGGCATTTTCTTACTTGCTTGTTTGTATTTGTTTTTGGCTTTTATTTTCCGCGATCGTGTCGAGGGAACGGCAATTACTTTCAAAAAGGCTTTACAACTTGCTTTTATTGTTAATCTACCGGCACAATTAGGTGCAGCGCTATATTCAATAGTAATTTACTCAATTGCTATTCCCGGTTTACCACAAGTTATTTTGCAATATCTAAATCCATTCTATCTGATTACGTTTATTTGGTTGTTCTTTGCTGCTAAATATACGATGAAGTTAACTCAGGCAAAAGCATTGATTGTAGTTGCAATAGCAGTTGCGATTCACTTTGCCTTTGCAGGTTATCAAATATACTCTACTGTTAATTATACCGTACCAACGGTTGAACAGAGTATCAATATTAATATTTAAGGAGCGATTACTACTATGAAATCAAAAGGAATAATTATCGGAGTAGTTGCAATTGCATTTATTGCTTTTGCAGGAATTATTGCATATTTTGCAATGCAAGGCGGTGTGGCAACTTCAGGGGTGCCAACAGTTGCAACGACTACTGTAGTAAAACAGACTAACGGAATTACTGTAAGTGGAACCGTTGAATCAAAAGAAACTTATTCGTTATACAATCCCGGAACCAAAGGGGATGTTGTTAAAGCATTAGTCGGTGTTGGTGACATTGTTTCCAAAGATGACAAGTTAATTGAATTTGATTATGGTTATTTATATGCTGAAGAAGATGGACGTATTCTGGATATTAATTTAGATGCTTCAAGCAGCAGTGCCTTGACAGCGACAACAACGGCTACGCCAAGTGCTATGGTAACAATGGGCAGCAAAGAATATGTTATTCTTGCCGATGTAACAGAATATGATTTAGCAAATATTCCGGATAGCCCAAAGGTGAGTTATGTTGTACGTAACAATGATCTTGATAAAAAATATGCTGCACACCTTGATCGTTTGCCACAAATGCCACAAACACCAAGCGCGGCATCAGCAACTGCAAGCTCACAAATTACTAACTATACATTAAAAGTATTTTTGGATGATCAACCAGAAAACATTTTACGTGATGGATATCATGTTAATGTATCAATAACCGGGGAAAACAGCGAAAGCTTAACTTTAGCTTCTAGTGCAGTTATCAATCAAGATGGAGTACTAAGTGTTTTTGTTGTAAAAGATACTAATGGTGTAAAAACATTGGAGAAGAGAACTATTGAAGCGACTTTAAAAGAGAGTAATTATATTATTACCAGTGGTCTTGATGGCAACGAAGTGATTGTAAATAATCCAGCTGCTGACCTGACTGAGGGAATGGAAGTGAATGTACAATGATAGACCTTATCAATGTGGTAAAAGACTTTAAAAATGGAGACGTCTCGGTTCGAGCGCTTCAAGAAATAAACTTACACATCGATCAAGGCGAATTTGTTGCAATCATGGGTCCATCCGGTTCTGGTAAATCAACATTGATGAATATATTAGGTTTACTTGATATTGTCAGTGAAGGTGAATATATATTAAATGATAATAACATCAAAAAGATGAGCGAGGCACAATTTGCTATTCTTCGGAATAAGGAAATCGGCTTTGTCTTCCAATCATTTAACTTATTACCAAAATTAACTGCTTTCAGAAATGTAGAATTACCATTGGTATATTCTGGATTAAGCAAAAAAGAACGGCGCGAACGAGTGATTGCTGCCTTGGAACGAGTAGGTTTAGCTGATCGTATGGATCATAAACCAAATCAACTATCGGGTGGGCAATCGCAAAGGGTTGCGATTGCCCGGGCCTTGGTAACTAATCCTAGTTTTTTACTTGGTGATGAGCCAACCGGTGCGCTGGATTCTAAGACCGGCGAAATGATTATGGACTTGTTCTGTCAATTACATGAAGAAGGCAGAACGGTCATCTTAGTTACTCATGATGAACATGTGGCAAGTTATGCTGACCGGGTTATTCGGATTCTTGATGGTAAGATATTGAGTGATGAGTTGAACTTGAAGGTTGATACTCGCTCATTGTCAGATGATTCACGCAGCATGATTGAGGAGGAGGTGCGGATATGAGCATAATTGAAAATATACGCATGGCCTTGATTTCGTTGCGTGATAACAAGATGCGAACTTTTTTGACAATGATAAGTATTATCATTGGTTTGGCGTCAGTTATCGCAATTGTATCCATTGGACGCGGTGCCAGTGACAATATCACTAACTCAGTATTGAGCAGCGTGGGAACCGGGTTAAGCATTCAGTATTCTACGAATGATGATAGTAATTCTGCAATGTTTAGTATTGGTCAAAATGAAGATAAGCCATTTACTAGTCGTGAATTACATTTATTGGAGCAAGTTCCTGGAGTTGCCAGTGTTATTCCGAAAAATACTGAATTTGTTAATTTGAATTATTTGGATAAGAACCAGTCAGTTATTATGGAATCATTAGATTCTCAAATGGAGTTTGATCAGACTGAAAATATTATTTTAAGTGGTCGTGGTTTTACTGATACTGAATTCGAACAGGCACAATCAAATATTTTGATTAGTGATGGATTGGCTAAGGCGTTGTTTACTAATAGTAATGATGCAGTTGGTCAAAGTGTTGTTTTGAAAAATCGTTTATATACAATTATCGGGACATATGGCAGCAGTGGTGGCAACATGTTCTCGATGTTCGGTGATAAAACCATGTACTTACCGTTTTCATCATGGGAATTATATAGCGGTGAAGAGCAAATTGGCCAGGTAACAGTTATTCCTGCTGAAGGAGCTGATGTTGCTGTATTAGGACAAAATATTGAGCAGACCTTAAATAGTAATAAAGTTGTCAGTGGCGACTATAAAGTGCAAAACCTTGAGAAAATCGGTGAGCAAGTGTCAAATGTATTTTCAATTATGACGACATTTATCGCTTTTATTGCCGGCATTTCGCTATTTGTTGGTGGCCTTGGGGTAACTAATATTATGTATGTTTCAGTTGTTGAGCGAACTCATGAAATTGGGTTACGGAAGGCCTTGGGGGCAACGCCTTCAAGAATTCTTTCGCAGTTTTTGATTGAAGCAATGATTATTACTACTTTAGGTGGCATTATTGGCATTATTTTTGGCTTATTGATTTCCTACATTGCCAGTATATTTGTTGGCTTTGCGGCAGTCTTGAGTCCGGATATAATTATTATCGGTACTTTATTCTCAATGCTTATCGGTGCCGTTTTTGGAACCTTCCCGGCAAGGAAGGCATCAAAAATGCAACCTATTGATGCATTACGTAGTTTATAGAAAAAAAGATGTTCATTTGAACATCTTTTTTATATACTTATTTTGCATTTACTAGGGGTGGATTCTGTGTTATGATATATAAGAATATAGAATCCAGAGGTGAAATTTGTGCCGGACGCATTACGTATTATCTTAAATAATCAACTATATGTAGCAATTATTGCAATTGCTTTATTTGTTGTTGGTACAGTTATTTTAATCTTATTGCGTCAAAAGCCGAAACCGCAAAACGAGACTGCATTCGAAACTGCTGAGTTTGATTCATCAGCACAAACGGCATCAATTGATTTGCCAGAATTATCTGATTTTGAAGAAACTGCTGAGTTTCCAGAATCAGTTGTTCTGCCAAGTGATGTTGGTGATGTTTCAGAGACTGAACCTGGTTTTGCCAAGGAACAAATTATACCAGCTCCGATTGCAGCGGTTAATAACGCAGCGGCTATTGATGTACGTGAATCGTTAAAAGATTACGATGTATATGCAGCATCGGCTGCACACGGGACTAAAACACCGGAATATCTTTATTCATTTGGCAATATTTGCCGGACTATTATTCAGCGTTTTTACCATGTTAAACGCTGGTCTGGGAACGAATTGCATTATGATCAAGTAATTCGCCGGGTTGAAGATGTCAACACACGAATTGAATCCTTAAATAAACAATTTGAACCTGATACATACAATGACGTTAGAAACAATTTTTAAGTAAAATGAGGTATTGTTTTCAATATCTTATTTTGTTTTGTTGTTTTTTTATTCTATGGTATACTGACAAAGTCTTTAAAAAAGGGAGTGAAAGTTAATGGATATCATACAACAGATTCTCAATTTCTTTACACAATTATTAAGTGAGTTGAATTATGTTGAATTAATCCGTTCGATTATTGAAATTGGTCTTTTATGGTTGATTATCTACGGACTTGTTCGCGTAGTACGTTTAAATGTGCGGATGATTCAAATTTTAAAAGGTATCGTAATAATTGTCGTTTTACAATTTTTGAGTCAATGGCTCGGCTTTACGACAATCAGCTGGGTTTTAGGCCAATTTATTAATTGGGGATTCCTATTTATTATTATTATCTTCCAGCCGGAAATCCGAAGTGGCCTCGAACATTTAGGACGACGCAGTACTTTTATTCGCCGGCAATTAACTTTGGATGAACGTGAAATGATTATTCGCGAGCTTTCAAATGCGGTGGAATATTTATCAAAACGCCATATTGGTGCTTTGATTACCATAGAGCGTAATGTTGCAATGAATGACTTTGTCTCTCAGGCAATTAAAGTTCAATCGCAATTATCAGCACAATTATTAACGACGATATTTACTCCCAATACTCCATTACACGATGGTGCAGTAATTATTCAGGGAACGCAAATTGCTTGTGCCGGAGCATTATTCCCGACAACTACTCAGGATAATTTACCGCCAGATTTAGGTACTCGGCACCGGGCCGCACTTGGAATCAGTGAAATTACAGACAGTATGACATTAGTTGTTTCAGAAGAAACCGGACTTATTTCGATTGCTGTTGGTGGAGAACTTATTCGTGGCTTACAAAAAGAAGATTTAGTAGAAATTTTAAAAGATGGACTTAATATTATCGCCTCAGAAGAAGTCGATGGAGGAGGTGGATTAAGTGAGTAATAATGATCTTAATCAAAAATATCCTACCGGTGAAGGGCAAAACGAGGAGCAGAATCCTGCAACTAATCCTTCAAAGGCTAAAAAAGTGAAAAAAGAAAAACAGAAAAAACAAGTACGTGAAAAAGCTACAAAAGTAAAAACTAAAGCAAAGGCAGCCAATAAGCGCACTGTTGATGGCTACCGTAAACGGATGAGTCAACGATTCTTCGCAATTTTGCGTTCAATCAGCGATAAGTTTGAACAATTATTTATTAATAATAAGTTTGCAGTTATCATTTCTTTAGTTGCTGCTCTGGTATTATTCTTTACAGCTAATCAATTTGGTTACCTGGGAATATTCAACAAATCTGGTGAGATAATTACTGATATACCGGTTACTCAAAACTACGACAAAGAAAACTATGTGGTTGAAGGGCTGCCGGATTATGCAGATATGACATTAATAGGGGATGATTCAGTCATTTCGATGACTAAATCACTTCATGAATATGATGTTTATGTAAACCTGGAAGGTCTTACTCCAGGGGAACATACAGTTGACTTGCAAGTTAAGAATATTAATGCTAATTTAACTGCTCAATTAAATCCGGCAAGGGTTAAGGTTACAATAATGCCTAAGGTTTCAGCAACCTTCCCGATAAGTTCGCAGATTATTAATGAGCAAAATCTTGAATCCGGTAAAACACTTGATAATGTTGTATTAGCTCAAAATGATATAACCTTACGCGGGGCCCAAAAAGATTTAGATACGATTGCATATGTAAAAGCTATGGTCGATGCTAATGATGTAAATGCATCAGTAGAAGAAAACCAAAGTAAAGAGATCGATGGCCGTGCCAAGATTGTTGCCTTTGATGCAAACGGTAATGCGATTACTAGCGTAGTTGCAACACCTACAAGCGTTGACTATACCGCAACATTGGCTTCAGTACCAACAAAATATGTGGATGTGAAGGTGGTCTTTACCGGAACACCTGCAGATGGTAAAGCTATTGAATCATATGAACTTGATAAGCAATCAGTAACTGTCGTCGGCAGCGACCGGGAAGCATTGAATAAACTTCAATTTGTTGAAGTAGAAGTCGATGTTACTGGCTATAGCGATACAGTAACTATTCCAGCTAATATTACCTTACCGCAAATTAATGGTATTTCACGGGTTGTTCCGCAATCAGTATCAGTTACAGTTAAGTTCGGCGCTGCTGAAACTAAAACTTTCCAAGGAGTGAATATTAATTATTCAGGAATTGGTGACGGACTTTCAGCAACTGCAACCAGTAACATAAAAGTTGATATTACCGTAACTGGAACAAAGGAAACTTTAGCAGGAATTACGGCCGATGACTTCAATGTTTCAATTGACTTAAGCAATTTGAGTGCTGGTGTTCATACTGTACCATTAAAGGTAAGCGGTCCTTCAATTGTGCAATATACATATTCACCAAAACAAATTGAGGTTAATATTGTATCTTCGCAATAATTAAAAATTATTTGAGCTATCAGTCATATAAAAATAACTGATAGCTCTTGTTACTAATAGGAGTGATTTTCGATGGGAAAATATTTTGGAACAGATGGCGTACGTGGTATTGCCAATGGTTACTTAACTGCTGATTTAGCATTGAAATTAGGGCAAGCATTTGGATATATCTTGTTTACCCAAAATAAGCGTACTGAAAAACCAACCGTAGTTATTGGTAAAGACACACGTATCTCTGGTGATATGCTAGAGAATGCTTTGGTTGCCGGGTTTTTGAGTACCGGAGTAGATGTTGTATTGCTTGGAGTAACAAGTACACCGGCAGTTGCATATCTAACTAGAACATTAAATGCTGCAGCCGGAGCAATGATTTCAGCATCACACAATCCGTTTATTGATAATGGTATTAAATTTTTTGGTGCGGATGGCTTTAAAATTGCTGATAATATTGAAGCAACAATTGAGCAATATATTGATGGTACATTGGATATGCCAGTGCGTCCATTCCCTGAGCAATTAGGAGTTACCTTAGACAATCAACAAGGCAGCCAAAAATATCTTAAATATTTAACTCAAACTGTTGACTCAAATTTTGATGGTTTGCATGTAGCTTTGGATTGTGCCAACGGCTCAACAAGTAATTTAGCAGCTAAATTATTTTCAATGCTTGATGCTAAGGTTTCTGTTATGGGAAATCAACCTAATGGAATTAACATTAATGATAAAGTTGGTTCAACTCATCCTGAACATTTAGCACAGTTTGTTTTAGACACTCAGGCTGATATTGGATTGGCATTTGATGGTGATGGTGATCGCCTGATTGTTGTAGATGAAAAAGGAAATGTCCGTGATGGAGATTATATTTTATATATCTGTGGAAAATATTTGAACAATGAAGGTCGCCTTATCAACCACACAATTGTTTCAACGGTAATGGCAAATTTAGGATATTATCGTACGCTCGAAGCTCAAGGGCTTTCAAGCGTACAAACTGATGTTGGTGACCGACATGTTGCGCAAGCGATGATTCAAGGCGGTTATAATCTTGGCGGTGAACAATCAGGGCATATTATTTTCTTAGAACACTCAACAACCGGCGATGGCTTATTGACTGCTATTCAATTGGTACAAATTCTTAAAAAGACTGGTGTGTCTATTTCTGAATTAGCTGATGAAATGCAAAAATTTCCGCAATTACTTAAAAACTTACACGTTGAAGATAAGGAGAAGGTTATGAATAACCGCACCCTTAATCTGGCAATTAATGAAGTTGAAAAAGTAATGAACGGAAATGGTCGGGTATTAGTGCGACCAAGTGGAACTGAGCCACTAATTCGAATTATGGTTGAGGCTGAAAATGATGCTTTATGCGAAAAATATGTTGAATATTTAAGTGAAGCAATTAAAACAATTAAGTAATATGCAAAGCGGTGCAAAAAGCACCGCTTTTTTTAAAAAAACTGATGACAGAGCAATAAAATAATGGTATACTAAATAAGTACTCAATTTGAGTATTTTTTATATGCCGGTGTGGCGGAACTGGTAGACGCGCGGGATTCAAAATCCCGTTCCTTCACCGGAGTGTCGGTTCGAGCCCGACCACCGGTACCATATAAAAAAAACGAGCCTTGTTTACAAGGCTTTTTTTATTTTCAGAAACCCGAAGTGGCCCGTTGAACCACTTTGGGTTTTTACTTTTTCACAAAAACCGATAATTGTGGTATTTGCAAGAAAGGGTTTACATTTGTGAAAAATATTGATATCATTATAGTATAAAATATAGCTTGACTGGAGTGTTTTCCATGGAGCGTAATGTGCGTGAGCGTCTGTTTTCAGGGCTCCATCACGATTTACATCGAGCTGAAATAGACGCATTACACTTACCCGAATTTACTCGTAATTCAATAAAAATTGCCGTAATACTTGTTAATAAAGTAGTACCTGTTGATGGGTATACCAATTTTTATAGAAATATTGAGTCAAGAAATATTGATTACTTTTACTCTGCAACCAAGGAATCCAATGGCTTGAAGAAGCTTCTGAATTGGAATATAAACAGGATCGGTGCAGATACAAAATATTATAACGTTTCATATAATGAAACATTGTCTGAAGTGCCGGTTTTACTTAGAGAACTGGGACTTTTTCTGTTTATGTTTTATCACCGGTCGGTAAATTGGTTAGATGGGTTTAAATCTTGTTTAGGGATGAACAAGGAAGATATAAATTTTAAAAATGGTAATAGGATAATTGAGTGCGATAATACCTCATAATTATGAATTTGTCTACTGATATGTTTTATTAATTGACACAATTTATTTTATTAGTATATCAATGTCGCAATTTAATTTTATATGATACGATTAATGAGTATTTAGACGTATTGTATTGTTATTTTGAAATATTTCAGGAGGTGGTTTTGGAAGTGATTTTGATCAGGGATTAGACATCCAAGAAAAAATATTATTTTATAGGAGGTTTTCTTAATGAAACCGATTCACGTATTTTCAGAAATTGGGAAACTGAAAAAAGTATTATTGCACAGACCAGGAGAAGAAGTTGAAAACTTAACTCCGGATTTATTAGAACGTCTATTATTTGATGATATTCCGTATCTAAAGATTGCTCAGGAAGAGCATGATGCTTTTGCAAAAATTCTTCAAGATAATGGGGTAGAAGTTGTTTATATTGAAAAGTTAACTGCTGAAACTCTTGATCTCTCTGATGATATTAAAAATAATTTTATAGATGAATTTCTTTTTGAATCAAAAATTCATAGTGACAATATGAAAAAAAGTTTAAAAGAATATCTTCTTTCTATGGATACTCAAGCAATGGTTAATAAAATGATTGCTGGTATTCGTAAAACTGAGTTGGCTGGCTATAAGCGGACAACATTAGTTGATGTTGTTAATGATTTCTATCCATTTATCACTGAACCAATGCCAAACATTCTTTTTACTCGTGATACATTTGCTTCGATTGGGAATGGTGTTTCATTTAACCATATGTATACAAATGTTCGTCAACGAGAAACTTTATTCTGTGATTATGTTTTCAAATATCATCCAGATTTTAAAGATGGCAATGTACCACATTGGTATGATCGCGATGAAGATACTTATATTGAAGGTGGAGATCAACTTGTTTTAAACAAAGAAACGCTTGCAATCGGTATTTCTGAACGGACAGAGTCTGCTGCAATCGAAAAATTAGCGAGAAAAGTATTTGCTCATCCAGAAAATACTTTTAAAACAATTCTTGCTTTTGATTTGCCTCACCAACGTTCATTTATGCACTTAGATACAGTATTTACTCAGATTGACCATGATAAATTTACTATTCATGCTGGTATTGAAGGACCTTTACGTATTTTTAAAATTACTTCTGATCCATCATCTGAGTATGGTTTAAAAATTACTGTTGAAAGCAAAGATGTTCAAACCGTGTTATCTGAAACATTAGGACGTCAAATTGAATTGATTCGTTGTGGAAACGGCGATATCATCGATGGCGGACGCGAACAATGGAACGATGGTGCTAATACATTAGCAATTGCTCCAAATGAAATTATTGTTTATTCAAGAAACCATGTTACTAATGAATTATTAGCTAATAAAGGTGTTAAGTTGCACATTATGCCTTCTAGTGAGTTATCAAGAGGGCGCGGTGGACCACGTTGTATGTCTATGCCATTAGTTCGTGAAGATCTTGAATAGAATTGCCTCGGCAATTCTATTCAACAAAATTTTATCTTTTAAAAATGAGGAGAGACTTGACTATGTTTAATTTAAGACACAAAAGCTTTTTACGTTTAACAGACTTTACACCTAAAGAAATCCGTTATTTACTGGATTTATCTCGTGATTTAAAACGAGCTAAATATGCCGGAACTGAAGTTCAACGCTTGAAAGGCAAAAATATTGTTATCATTTTTGAAAAAGATTCAACTCGTACGCGTTGTTCATTTGAAGTTGGCGCGTATGACCAGGGTGCAAATGTAACATATTTAGGCCCTAGTGGTTCACAATTCGGTAAAAAAGAATCTGTTGCTGATACAGCTCGGGTTTTAGGACGAATTTATGATGGTATTGAATTCCGCGGATTTAGCCAAGAGGCAGTTGAGGATTTAGCAAAATATTCCGGCGTTCCGGTATGGAATGGGTTAACTGATCTTGCGCATCCAACGCAAATTTTAGCTGACTTTTTAACTATTGAGGAACATTTAGGACGTTTAAAAGGTGTTAAATTTGCTTTCTTAGGTGATGGTCGCAATAATATGGCGAACTCTTTAATGGAGGGGGCTGCTTTAATGGGACTTGATTTCCGAATCATTGCACCAAAAGAATTGCACCCTGACCCTGAGTTAGTCAAAGAGTGTGAAGCAATTGCTAAAGAAAATGAAGCAAAAATTATGATTACTGATGATGTTGATAAAGGTATGGAAGGTGTTGAAGTTGTTTATACTGACGTTTGGGTATCTATGGGAGAACCGGATGAAGTATGGGAACAACGGATTAAAATGTTGAAACCATATCAAGTAAATAAAGAATTAATGGCAAAAGGTGCTGAAAAAGTATTGTTCATGCACTGTTTACCAGCATTCCATGACCGATTTACTGAAGTAGGAGAAAAAATTTATGAAACCTACGGATTGGATGGAGTAGAGGTAACCGACGAAGTATTTGAAAGTAAAAACAGTATTGTTTTTGACGAAGCCGAAAACCGTCTCCATACTATTAAAGCAGTTATGGTTGCAACTTTAGGAGATTAATTATAGTGAAAGGCGGAGGAATTGTTATGAAAACATTCTGTAATCAAGAACATCAAGATCAAGCGGTTGAAGCAATAAAATCCCTTGTGGCAATACCGTCGGTTTGCAATGAAGATGCAAATGATGGAACTCCATTCGGAGCTGATATTCAGCACGCTTTAGAGCATTCGCTGGAATTATGTAAGCAACTTGGTCTGGAAACGTATATTGATCCTGAGGGTTATTATGGGTATGCTGATTATGGCGAAGGCGAAGAAATGGTTGGTGTAATTGGACATGTAGATGTTGTGCCGGCTGGTGATTTGCGGCTATGGAATAGCGGCCCATTTGAACCAGTAGTTAAGGATGGCAAATTGTATGGACGTGGTTCACAAGATGATAAAGGTCCTACTATTGCTGCTTTGTATGCTTTGAAAGCAGTCATTGACTCTGGTGCGGTATTCAATCGAAAAATACGATTCATTTTTGCAACTGATGAAGAAACGCTTTGGCGTGGAATGGCTCAGTATACTAAAAAAGAACGTATTCCTGAACTTGGGTTTGTTCCTGATTCAGAATTTCCTTTAGTATTTGGTGAGAAAGGTTTGTTGCAGCTCCATATAAACGGTACTGGCAGCAACACACTAAATCTTTCATGTGGTGATGCATTTAATGTTGTTCCAGGTGGTGCTGTCTATGAAGGAAGTCGTGCTTCAGAATTAAAATCTGCATTAGATGAATTAAAATTTGAAGCAAAAATAGATGGTCAAAAAGTAGAGGTATCTGGGAAATCAGTGCATGCGTCATTAGCTGACCAAGGAATTAATGCAATTGTTCGTCTGGCCATGGGATTGCTTAAAATTGGTGAAGATCATCCGATGCTGCATTTCTTAGCAGAGGCAGTGGGGTTAGATGGTTATGGTAAAAATATCTTCAATGGGGTACTTGAAGATGATGTTTCAGGTAAAATGACCGTGAATGCAGGGATGTTAAATATTGATACAAATAGCAGTCAGCTTTCAGTTGATATTCGAATCCCGGTAAAAATTAGTAAAGATGATGTGGTTGCTCAAATAACAACAGTTGCAAAAGAATATGGTTTGACGTATGAAGAGTTTGATTATGTTGCTTCAAGCTATGTTTCTTTGGATGCTGAACCATCAATAACTTTATTAAATGTCTATCAAGACTTAACTGGTGATACAAAAAATAAACCGATAACATCCGGGGGAGCGACATTAGCGCGTACAATGCCGAATTTTGTTGCTTTCGGAATGGTATTTCCTGGTGAGTCAAAAACAGAACACCAAGCAAATGAATTCATGGTAATTAAAGATATGGCAAAAGCGATGGAGATTTATGCCCATGCAATTTACCGACTTTGCTGCAATCAAAAGTAACTGTTTTTATCCATAGGAGGAGTTTACTATGAACGAGGACAAAAAGAAAAAGAGATTTAAAATGCCCACTTCCTATACGGTATTGTTTCTAATTATTATTGTATTAGCAATATTAACCTGGATTATTCCAGCTGGTAGATATGATACTGTAGGAAACTGGACAAGTGAAATCCCGGTAAGTTTAAAAGCCGGGGATGTACTAAAGTTAAAATTTGAGCCTACCGGCGGTGACACTTCTTCGCAAGAAGTGACATTGACCGTAGGTGATACTGATCCGGTTACTTCCGGAGAAATTACTATTAATCCGGTAGCGGTTGATGATACAGAAATTTCTGGTGATGCGGCACCTGGTGATAGTGTAAGTATTACCTGGCCTGACAATAGCAATAGTGTAGCTATTTCAGAAGATACCGGAGATTATATTGGTGGTACTTATCATTCAACTGAACAAAGTCCACAAGGGTTCTGGGAAGTTGCTATGGCACCAATTAATGGTATGTTAGGTACTGATTCAACCGGTGGAGCTATTGAAGTATCGCTCTTTGTGTTGATTATTGGTGGATTCTTAGGTGTCGTTACTAAAACTGGAGCAATTGATGCAGGAATCGGTGCGGTTGTAAAAGCCAATAAAGGACGGGAAAAACTATTGATTCCAATCCTGATGGCAATATTTGCTTTAGGTGGAACCACATATGGTATGGCTGAGGAAACAATGGCGTTTTATCCATTGTTAATCCCGGTAATGATTGCCGCTGGCTTTGATACGATGACCGCCGTCTCGATTATATTAATCGGTGCCGGCGTCGGGGTGCTTGGTTCAACGGTTAACCCGTTTGCAACTGGGGTGGCCTCACAAGCGGTTGGTCTATCACCTGGTGATGGTATTATATGGCGTTTGCTAATTCTTGCGCTTTCATTAGGAGTAGGTATTTGGTTTGTGTATCGGTATGCTTCAAAAGTTGAAAAAGACCCTAGCAAATCAATGGTTGCTGAGAACTGGGAAGATGATAAAAAACATTTTGCCTTAAGTGAAGAGGCTGGTAACGGATTGAGCGGCAAACAGAAATGGGTGCTGATTATATTCGGGGTGACCTTTGTCATAATGATCGCCTCACTGGTACCATGGGATATGATTATTCCGGGATTTGACTTCTTTATTAATGTTAATGACTGGATTCATTCAATTCCAATTATTGGTAACTTGGTTGGGCAAGATTCATTACCGCTTGGTTCTTGGTACTTCCGTGAAATCACGATGCTATTCTTAGTAATGGCAATTGTTATTGGTTTTGTTTCACGTCAAAAAGAAACTGTATTCATTGATTCATTCATCGATGGTGCGCGTGATTTATTAGGTGTTGCATTTATCATTGGTTTGGCACGTGGTATTCAAGTTATTATGAACGATGGTCAAATGACTGCAACTGTGTTGTATTGGGGTTCACAAGCCTTGCAAGGCTTGCCGGCAGCGGCATTCGGGGTACTAACATATGTATTCTATATACCAATGTCATTCTTAATTCCATCAACTTCAGGTTTAGCGAGTGCGACGATGACCATTATGGGTCCACTGGGAACCTTTGTAGGTGTTGATCCTTCGGTAGTAATTACTGCCTTCCAGTCAGCCAGTGGTATTGTTAACCTGATTACACCGACTAGTGCGGTTGTAATGGGGGCACTGGCAATTGGTCGAATTGAGTATGGTAAGTGGTTGAAATTTACTTGGCCACTGCTCGTAATTCTTTTCGTTATCAGTGCTGTAGTTATTGCTGCTGCATCGATATTCTC
Organism: Culicoidibacter larvae; assembly: GCF_005771635.1. Classification (GTDB taxonomy): domain Bacteria; phylum Bacillota_I; class Bacilli_A; order Culicoidibacterales; family Culicoidibacteraceae; genus Culicoidibacter; species Culicoidibacter larvae. The sequence continues at coordinate 134,362 of NZ_VBWP01000004.1, forward strand.
AGGAGTTATTTAAAAATACATGGAGGTTTAGACTATGAAGATTGTAGTTGCTTTAGGCGGTAACGCACTTGAAGATGGTGCGGCACCAACAGCAGAAAATCAATTAAATGTTATTCGGGAAACGGTCGTTCATGTTGCCAATCTCATTGAAGCTGGGCATGAAGTTATTATTGCTCATGGCAATGGCCCGCAGGTGGGACGGATTCTTATCCAAAACCACGCTGGTCGTGAACTGACTCCGGAATTACCATTGGATGTTGCAGATGCAATGAGTCAAGGGTTAATTGGTTATCACATTCAACAGGCATTGGATTATGAATTAAAAAAACGTAAAATGCCTAAACCAGTGGTATCATTAATTACCCAAATCGTTGTTGATAAAAACGATGCCGGCTTTACTAATCCAACAAAGCCGATTGGTCCATTCTATAGTGAAGCCGAAGCGAAAGCTTTGGCGAGTGAACAAGGAATGACGGTGAAAGAAGATTCAGGACGTGGTTGGCGTCAGGTTGTTGCTTCACCAATTCCACAGAAAATTGTTGAACTTGAAAGTATAAAAACTTTAGTTAATAATGGTGTTGTGGTTATTGCGTGTGGTGGCGGCGGAGTTCCGGTTATTGAAAATGATAACGGTATGTTTGAAGGCCGTCCGGCTGTTATTGATAAAGATTTTGCCAGCGAAAAGCTAGCGGAAGATTTAAATGCTGATATGTTAATTGTGTTAACAGCAGTTGATCAAGTTGCTATTAATTTTAATAAACCAAATCAGGAAAACTTAAGTCATTTATCAATTACAGAAGCACAAAAATATGTTGACGAAGGTCAATTTGCACCTGGCAGCATGTTACCAAAAGTGCAGGCTTGTATGAAGTTTGCGGCAAGCAAAGCTGGCCGCAAAGCCTTAATTACTTCGCTTGAAAAAGCAAAAGAAGCAATTGAGGGGCATAATGGTACGGTTATTGAAGCGTAAATATTTAGAAAAGTCCAAGTATTCAGTACTTGGGCTTTTTTGCGTTTCTCGCTTTCCCCAAGGTAAATTGTGATATAATGACTTTGTACTGAAGGGAGTCGTCAGAATGATAGTAAACAAACAAGAATGGCAAGGTTTAAATATTAATACAATTCAAACTGAAAAATTTAAAACACTAACATTTATTGTCCAATTTAAAAATAAGTTGAAAGCTGATTCAGTTGCAGCCCGTAGCCTGGCAACAATTTTGCTAAAAAAGGCAACCAAAAAATATCCGAGCAATAAGGCATTGCAAAAATATTTGGATACTCTTTATGGTGCGCGACTGACCAGCTCAATTAGCCGCAAAGGGGATTTGCATCAGACTGCAATTCAATTGACAGTATTAAATCCGGCATATGTTGCGGATGAAAGCTATACAATTGAATCAATTATCCAGTTTTTATATGAGGTTATTTATCAACCAGCAGAAGAAAATGGTGGATTTTTAAATGATGAGTTCACAGTTGAAAAACGGAATCTTGAGGAAACAATCAAGGCCACATATAATGATAAAATTCAATATAGTTTGCAACGCTTAAATGATATTATGTGTGCTGATGAACCATATATCGTGCGCGCATATGGAGTGCTAGAGGATTATGGAAAATTGACTGCCGCAAATGTTTTTCAGTATTATAAAAAAATGCTAGCGGAAGATGAAATTAAAATTTCAATAATTGGGGATCTTGCGGAATTACCGATTGAATCTATGTTTAAGACTATTTTTCCGGTGCAAGAAAATCATAAGGAAAAAATCCAGATGGAATTCTTTCCGAAGATTATTTCCGAAGTGAAAGCTGAAATTGAACATCAGGATATTACTCAGAGTAAACTGAACATCGGATTACGAACAAATATATTTACCAATAGTTCAATGTACTTTGCGATGAAAGTTGCTATTGGTATTTTAGGTGGCTTTCCACACTCAAAACTATTTACTAATGTTCGTGAAAAAGCTTCATTGGCATACTATGCGAGCAGTTATTATGATGGATCTAATGGTATGGCAATTATTTATGCTGGAATTGAGGCGCAAAATTTAACCAAGGCTGATGCAATTATTCGGGAACAAATTACAGATATGTTGAATGGAACATTTAGTGATGAAGATTTAAGCATGACCAAACGTTCAATGATTAATGATTTGCGTGAAGCCGCTGATTCTGTTGGCGGTATGAGCACATTGGTAGATGCTATTGAGAGTCTTCCAGCTATTTATTCATTGGAAGACTGGTTGGCAGCATTTGACCGGGTTACCCGCGCCGATGTAGTCAGCGCAATGCAACATGTACAAATTGATACCACATATATTTTAACATCAGAAGGTGAGGTGCAGTAATGGAGCGATTAGAATACACGCAATTAAAAGAAACGGTTTATTTTAAGAAGTTGAGCAATGGCTTACGGGTATATTTAATACCTAAGCCTGAATTTAATAAAACTTTTGCTACTTTTACCACTGCTTACGGAGCGATAAACTCTCAGTTTACGCCTCGTAACGGGGAACACGAGGTTACTGTTCCGCACGGTGTAGCACATTTTCTGGAACATAAAATGTTTGAACAAGTAGATGGTGATGTCTTTTTAGAGTTTAGTCAACGAGGAGCCAGTGCCAATGCTTATACTTCACTAGACGAGACCTGTTATTTATTCTCGGCAACAGATGCTGTTTATGAGAATATTGAAACATTATTAAACTTTGTTCAGGATCCATATTTTACTGATGAAAATGTTGAAAAAGAAAAAGGTATTATTGAGCAAGAAATAAAAATGTATGCTGATAATCCTTCATCAGTTTCTTACCAGAAAATGATGAAGTTGCTTTTCCCTAATCATCCGGCGGGCATAGATGTTGCCGGCAGTGTAGAGTCGGTTCACGCAATTACAAAGGAAGATTTATATACATGTTATAATACATTCTATCATCCAAGTAATATGATATTAGTTGTTGCCGGAAATTTTGAGTTAGAAACAATGATGGCAACTATCGAGAAAAATCAGAATGATAAGGTATTTGATGAAAATCAGACTATTGTTCAACATACAGTTTTTGATACGTCTGAGATTGTGGAACGAATTGAGCGGATAAAAATGGATGTTGCAATGTCAAAAGTGCGGGCAGCAATCAAAATTACTAAGGATATTCAAGATCCTATTGCAAGATTAAAGCAAGATTTTGCACTTCAATTTCTCTGTGAACTTGCCTTCAGCAACACTAGTGATGCATATGAGCGCATGATGGCTGATGAGGTAATTAATAATAGTTTTGGAACGCTTGTTAATTATACAGAACAATACGGTTATATTCTTTTTGCTGGCGATACTAATAAGGTTGATGATTTTATTAGTGAGTTAAAGCGAACTTTTATTGATCGTTCATATATACAAGCTGAACAATTGGAACAAATTAAGAAGCGAATGACTGGTGAGTTTTTAATGGCATTGAATTCTTTAGAGTTTGTTGCCAATGATTATGCTGAATATGCTTTTATGGGAGTTTCTTTATTCGAATTGCCGGATATTATTCGAGATATTACTATCAGTGATGTTATTGAGGCTCATAAAACATTTTTTGCTAATGCTCAGCTGGCTATTTCAGTTATTGAACCAAAGTAATTAGTTTTATTGCGTAATTTCGAGTCGTTTTATCGTCTTTCAAGCGATTTTTTTCATAAAATTCACACAATAGTTAATTAAATTAAATATTTTTCTTTAATATAACTAAAACATTAATTTTAAATTGTAAACAATGTGAAAAAGTGGTATTATTTCCGTAGAAGGAGATGAGAAAAATATGATTAATAATGTTGTAATTATTGGTCGGATCGCAAATGATCCTGAGTTAAAAGAAACAACGACTGGGAAGATGGTGACGAATGTTACTTTAGCTGTTTCTAGAAGTTTTAAAAATATTAAGGGAGAGTATGAGACAGATTTTGTGACATGCACACTTTGGTCTGGTATTGCAAAGTCAACGGTTGAGCATTGTGAGAAAGGCCATTTGGTAGGCGTTAAAGGGCGATTGCAAACCCGTAATTATGAAGACAAAGAAGGAAAACGAATTTATGTAACTGAGGTAATTGCAGAAAGAGTTACATTTTTGAATGCCAGTCGTAATGAGATTAGTTATCAAAATGAACTTGATAATGAAATTGATGATCATTTAACAGTTGCGGATAAATAAACATGAAAAAAACGACGAATCGAAATTCGTCGTTTTTTTGTCGCTTTTATTACTGCAATGTATTGGTATAATTGACTAAAAGCGGTTTTGACCAAAAAAATGGTTTGTTCGGTAAAAAGGTGTTCACAGACATGTTTTTATGCTATAATATACGTTAGTATTTTATACAATATTTTAATTTAGGAGCTATACAGAATGAAGAAACGAACAAGTGCAGAAATACGACAACTTTTTCTCGATTTTTTCGCTGAAAAGGGCCATGCTATTGAACCCAGTGCATCATTAATTCCAGTTAATGATCCTTCTTTACTATGGATTAATAGCGGTGTCGCCGCCTTGAAAAAATATTTTGATGGTAGTGAAGTGCCAGATTCAAAACGTATAGTTAATGCTCAGAAATCATTACGTACTAATGATGTTGAAAATGTTGGTGTTACTGCGCGTCACCAAACTTTCTTTGAGATGCTTGGGAATTTTTCAATTGGTGATTATTTCCGGACCGAGGCAGTTACTTGGGGCTGGGAATTTTTGACTAGTCCAGATTGGATAGGTTTTGATAAAGATAAATTATATGTAACTGTTTATCCGAGCGATTTAGATACCTATACTTTATGGCGTGATGTTATTGGATTAGATGAGTCACAGATTGTTCCTTGTGAGGACAACTTTTGGGAAGTAGGCGAAGGGCCTTGTGGACCGTGTACTGAGATTTTTTATGACCGTGGCGAAGCATACAACTTTGATACACCTATCGAAGAATTAAATCCTGCTGGTGAAAACGAAAGATACTTAGAAGTATATAATATTGTTTTTTCTCAATACAATGCTCAAGCAGGTTTAAGTCGTGATGAATATCAAGAGTTACCAACAAAGAACATTGATACCGGTATGGGTCTTGAACGAATGGTTTCGATTATCCAAGATGGTGCTACAAATTATGATACAGATTTATTCTTGCCAATTATTGCTGCTATTGAAAAGCAATCAGGAAAAAAATATTTAAGTGATGCTGAAACCGATAAAAGCATGAAAATTATTGCTGATCATATTCGTACTGTTACTTTTGCAATTGCCGATGGAGCTTTGCCATCTAATGATGGTCGCGGCTATGTTATCCGTCGTTTGATCCGCCGTGCCGTTCGTTTTGCACGAAAATTAGGATTACAGAAAGCATTTTTATATGAGTTATCACCAGTAGTTGCTGAAATTATGGATGCTTATTATCCGTACATTACTGAGAATATGGAGTTCATTCAAAAAGTTATTCGTGCAGAAGAAGAAAAGTTCTTGGAAACTTTGCATGAGGGTGAGGAGCTGCTAAAAGAATTGCTGGCAGATAATGTAACTGTGCTTAGTGGTGAAGATGCTTTTAAACTTTATGATACATACGGTTTTCCGATTGAATTAACCGTTGAATATGCTGAAGAGTATAATATTGAAGTTGATTTAACAGCTTTTGAAAGTGCCATGGAGGCTCAACGTGAGCGGGCACGTACTGCACGTGGTGAACAAGATTCAATGCATGTTCAGTCAGAAGTATTGCGCAATTTCAAAGTGCCAAGTGAATTTCTTGGTTATCAATCTACGAGAAGCCGTGCGAAAGTTATTTTTATGATACAAGATGATGAACTTGTTGATATCGTGCAAGCTGGTGCCGAAGCGATGATTATTATGGACCAGACACCTTTCTATGCTGAAAGTGGTGGTCAGGTTGCGGATACCGGAGTGTTAGTTGCTGATGAATTTCAAGCGAGTGTGCTTGATGTTCAAAAAGCGCCTAATGGTCAATCACTACACCGTGTCTTAGTTGAGACTGGAACTTTAAGTGTTAATATGCAAGTTGAAGCGATTGTAAATAGTAACAATCGTTTGGCAATAACTAGAAATCATACCGGAACACATTTGCTGCATAAAGCTTTAAAAGAAGTTTTGGGAACACATGCTAATCAAGCAGGTAGTTTAGTTGCACCGGATCGTTTAAGATTTGACTTTAGTCATTTCCAGGCTTTGACAAGTGAAGAGCTCGAGACGGTAGAAGCAATTGTAAATGATATGATTTGGCGTGCGTTGCCGGTATCAATTGAAACAATGTCAATTGATGATGCAAAAGAACGTGGGGCAATGGCTTTGTTCGGTGAGAAATATGGCGATGTTGTACGCGTTGTTTCAGCAGGTGATGAAAGTATTGAACTTTGTGGCGGAATTCATGTACAGAATACTGCCGAAATTGGTTTGTTCACGATTGTTTCAGAGACCGGTATTGGCTCAGGAATCAGACGTATTGAAGCCGTTACTTCTAGAGGTGCATATGAATTGCTTGGTAGTTATAAAACTACTGAAGCAGAAGTTCGTAAGGTTTTAAAACTGAAATCGCATACACCATTAGTTCAGCATGTTCAAGAAATACTGGCTGAGCAAAAGTTGATGCAACAGAAAATTGAGTCATTTGAAGCACAATTATTAAATCAAAAGCTTTCAAGTTTAGAAAATGAAGTCAGTTTGGTTAATGAAATTCCGGTATTAGCTTTACAGTTAACCGGTGTAGATGCAAACGGATTAAGACAGGCTGCTGATCAACTGAAGCAAAAACTTGATTCATATGTAATTGCTTTGTTTGCAGCAACTGAAGAAAAAGTAGTAATTATCACTGCTGTATCTAAAGATCTTAACGATCGCGGCATTCAAGCCGGCAGTATTGCTAAAACATTGGCAACTATTTGTGGTGGTAATGGCGGCGGGCGACCGGACTTTGCCCAAGCCGGCGGTAAGGATCCAAATAAAATTAACGATGCAATTAATGCATTGTATACATATCTTGAAGAATTGAAATAGGAGGGGTTAAACATGGGAATCGATCAAACAAGAAAATATGATGTTGGCAGTATCCAAAGTGAAATTGTCAAAGAAACACTTACACAAGTTTATGATGCACTTTTAGAAAAAGGGTACAATCCGGTCAATCAAATTATCGGTTACTTGCTTTCGGGTGATCCAGCATATATTCCACGCTATAAAGATTCACGAAATCTTATTCGTAAGCTGAATCGTGATGAAATTATCGAAGAATTATTGAAAAGTTATTTAGCAAAATAGAGAGTTGGAACACAAATGCGGGTTATCGGCCTGGATGTTGGCACTGTTACTGTTGGTATTGCGATGAGTGATCCTTTAGGTTTTAGTGCCCAGCCGCTTGAAACATTTCGGTTTCCAAGTGAGCAATATAAAACTGCGATTCAACATATTGCTACATTAGTAAAGAAACATGATGTTGAACGAATTGTTATTGGATTGCCCAAAAATATGAATGGCTCAATAGGTCCGTCCGGTGAGCGTTCAAAGGCTTTTAAAGAAGCTCTGGCAAAAGTTGTTGATGTTCCGCTGGTCCTTTGGGATGAGCGATTGACAACGGTTCAAGCAGAACGAATTCTGCTTGAAGCCGATACTTCACGCAAAAAAAGAAAAAAAGTTATCGACACAATGGCAGCTACGCTGATTCTTGATAACTATTTACAATCTATATAGGAGGCTGTATTTATGGATACACAAAATATTACAATTGTTGATGAAAATGGAAATGAAACCTTATGTGAGATTTTATTTACTTTCGAGTCAGAAGAATTAAAAAAAAGCTATGTAATTTATTACCCGGTAGGATCAGAAGATGAAGATGGCAATGTTGAAATTTTCGCTTCTAGTTATGACCCTAATGCCGGTAATGAAGGCAGTCTGGATGCTATTGAGACTGATGCTGAATGGGATATGATTGAAGAAATGATTGCTGCATTCGACAATGATGAAGAACAATAATAATTGCAATCGTAAGTAGTCAAAGGAGTGCCTATGAGTAGACGAAGAAATCAAAAGAAACAAACAAATAAAAAAAGTAAAACCGGGAAAATCGTTTTGATTATTGTTCTGGTTATCACCTTGATTGGAGCAGGAGCAGGCGGTTATGCTTGGTACCTATTTCAACCAGTATCTAGTGATGAAACGACAGTTTCATTTACTATTGCCGAAGGTGACGATGTTGCAGCTGAGTTAGTAGAGGCGGGATTAATCCGTTCTGATTTAGCGTTTAAATTTGCGACCCGTTTTGGCGGTGCCGGAGATAACTTCAAGGCTGGTAATTATGATTTATCACCAAGTATGTCAGTTTATGACATGATTAATAAATTTGTAAATGGTGAGTTTTCAGAACAGATGCGTTTTACAATATTTGAAGGTAATGACTTAAGCCAGATTGCTGTATCAATCAGCCAGGTTTTAGATGCTACCCCGGAAGAAATATTAAAGCAAATTGATGATATTGATTTCATTAAAAGCATTCAGGGTGACTATTGGTTTTTAACTGATGCTATCTACAACGAAGAGATAAAGCACCCTTTAGAAGGGTACTTGTATCCAGATACTTATTTTGTTGACAAAACAAGTACAGTTCAAACGATTGTTCAACAAGGCCTAGATAATATGTTAACCCAGTTAGAACCATTAAAAGCTGATATGCAAAGTTCATCACATTCAATTAATGAATTGATGACAATGGCTTCTATCGTTGAAAAAGAAACAATTTTAGATAAAGACCGGCCAAAAGTTGCTGGTGTATTCTACAACCGTATCGAAGCTGGAATGTCACTAGGAAGTGATGTAACTGTCGGTTATTCATTAGGTAAACATGATATTAATTATACAACAGAGGAATTACAGAATGATTCACCATATAACACTTATGTAGTTATCGGATTGCCTCCCGGGCCTATTGCCAGTCCGGCAATAAGCGCAATTAAGGGAGCTTTATATCCTGAAGATAATGATTACTATTATTTTATTGGTGATATTTGTACTGATAATACAGTTTATTATGCTACAACACAAGCAGAGCATGATGCGAACGTTGATAAGTATCTTGGCTGCTATCGCAACCAGGATTAATATAAACACCGATAAACCCTTCTTTCTTCGCGAAAGCAAGGGTTTGTCTGCGGTAAAGCCGAATTTTGTGAATTTTAAGCCAATAGGAGGATGATTATGGATTTTCCGGATATTGTTAATTATGCAAAGATACATGATGTACCGATTATTGAAGCCGATTCTTGGTCAACAATTAAACAAATAATTGATAAGCAGCAGCCAAAAACAATTTTAGAAATAGGCAGCGCAATAGGTTATTCGGCATTATTATTTGCTAAATATTCTGATGCGGAAGTCTATACTATTGAAAAAGATGAGCATAGAGCAGAGGTTGCTGCCAGAAATATTTCCAGCAGCGAGTATGCTGACCGGATTCATTTTTATCATGATAATGCCTTTACTTGGAAATATCCCGGTGCAGTGGTTGATCTTTTGTTTATAGATGCTGCTAAGGCGCAAAATAAGGCGTTTTTTGAGCGTTTTGAGCCGTTTGTTCGTCCTGGTGGCATAATTCTTACTGATAACATGAATATTCGCGGTCACATAGAATTAGAGCTTTCAGAAATAAAAAGTCGTAATTTAAAACGCATTGTTCGCCGAACTAAAGAATATCGCCAATGGCTTGAACAATTACCAGGATATGACACAATAATACTAGCTGCTGGTGACGGGTTGGCCCTCACTGTTAAAAAGGAGAAATTATGAAGACTACAGAACTCGTTTTGAGTCCACCAAGTTTAACAAATATAAATATATACTTTGATGCCGGTGCTGATGCGGTAATAATCGGCGAGCAGCAATTTGGTTTGCGGCTACCTATTTACGTAGAAAATTATGCCGAAATACAAGCTCTAATCAAGCAAGCCCATGCAGCACAAAAGAAATGTTATGTTGCAATTAATAGCATTATCCATAATCATCAGTTAGATGATTTAAAAGCATATATTCAAGTTTTAATGGAAGTAAAACCGGATGCAATTATTTTTGGTGATCCGGCTGTTTATATGACTTGTAATGAATTAGCAAGCGATATCCCGTTGTTTTGGTCGACCGAAACAACTGCTACTAACTGGTTTAGTGCTAAGATGTGGTTCGAACGTGGTATTCAGCGAGTCATTTTGGCCAAAGAATTAACTTTAGATGCTATTGCCGAGATGAAAGATCATGTTGATGGTGAAATTGAAATTCAGGGATATGGAGCGTTATGTATGTTCCAATCACGACGAACTTTGTTGCAAAATTATTATAATCATGACGGGCAAGAAGAGCAGTTAGCTGCCCCGGATGATAAGCTATCATTATATGATGCTGAGCGCAGCAATTATTATCCAATTTATGAAGATGCAAATGGGACTCATATAATGAGTGCTAAAGATATTTGCGTTATTGATGAATTAATTGGATTGCAGTCTATTGATAGTATTCAATTAAACGGATTGTTGAAAACTGAAGCACAGATGGTTGCAGTTGTTGAGGCTTTTAATGAGGCAAGACAATTATTGGCAACTGATATTGATAGTTATAAGAAAATGCGTAAAGACTTGTTTGCACGAGTTTTGGCGCTGCAAACTGATTATCGAACACTTGACAAAGGCTTTTTATATAAGCCGACAATTTACTAGTGAGGAGCGAGGATATGCGACGTGTTGTATCAGAAATAATTGATGGCAAAAGAATTATTACTAAAAAACCGGAATTACTGGCACCGGCCGGCAATTTGGAGAAACTCAAAATTGCCGTTATGTATGGGGCAGATGCAGTATTCATTGGCGGTCAGAAATTTGGTTTGCGTGCTAATGCCGACAATTTCTCAATTGATGAAATTGCCGAAGGTGTTCGTTTTGCCAATGAGTATAATGCCAAAATTTATGTCACTACTAATATTTTTGCTCATAATAGTGATATGCATGATCTAGCACCTTATTTAAAGGACTTAGAAGATGCCGGGGTAACTGGAATAATTGTTGCTGATCCATATATTATTGAGACATGCAAGGTTGCTGCACCAAAATTAGAATTGCATTTGAGTACACAGCAGTCATTAACCAACTGGAAAGCCGCTGAGTTTTGGAAGGAACAAGGGATGGATCGTCTGGTTCTTGCCCGCGAAATGACCAAGGAAGAAATCCAGCAAGTTTTGGATCATGTTGATGTTGAGATTGAAACCTTTATTCATGGTGCAATGTGTATTGCGTATTCTGGTCGTTGTACCTTAAGTAATCATATGACCAGCCGCGATTCGAATCGTGGTGGTTGTTGTCAAAGTTGTCGCTGGGAGTATGATTTAGTACAAGAAACCGACAGTGGTGATTTAAATAAACTAAATACTGATAAAAATCAATATACAATGAGTCCTATGGATTTAAATTTATTGACATCTGTTCCGCAAATGATTGAGATGGGTATTGATAGTTTAAAAATTGAAGGACGTATGAAGTCGATTCATTATGTCGCTACGGTTGTCAGTGTTTACCGAAAAGTGATTGATGCTTATTGTGCTGATCCGGATAATTTTGAGTTATCTGATGACTATATTGAAGAATTGAAAAAATGTGCTAACCGTGAAACCGCGCCTTCTTTTTTTGAAGGGGTTCCAACTCATCAAGAACAGCTGTTTAACCATCGTGATGAACACCCAACTAAGGAGTTTATCGGTATTGTACTTGAATACGATGAAACAAAGCAAATGCTGAAGCTTGAACAACGTAATTATTTCAAACCAGGTGATACTATTGAGTTCTTTGGTCCGCATATGGATAACCTGAACTTTGTAGTTGGAGATATTTTTAATGAGGATATGGAGGCGGTTGATGCCGCAAGACATCCACAAGAAATTATTTACATGCCATTGCCATTTAAAGTATTACCGCAAATGATGATGCGGAAAGTGAAATAAGCGAGGAGTATATTGTATGAATAAGCCACTGATTATTGGAATTGCCGGCGGGAGCGCGAGCGGAAAGACAACTGTTGCTGAGAAGATTTATGATTCATTGCGGTCAAAATCAAGTACTATTATTATCCGTCATGATGATTATTATAAGGACCAATCTCATATGCCGATGGAAGAACGGGTGTTAACTAACTATGATCATCCTTTTTCTTTGGATAATGGGTTATTAATTGAACATTTAAAGTTATTGTTGGAAAATAAAGCTATCAATAAACCGATTTATGATTTTAAGGAACATACTCGGAGTCAAGACTGTGAGATAATTGAACCGGTGGAAATTATTATTTTGGAGGGCATTTTGGTTCTTGAAGATAAGGGTCTGCGGGAACTTATGGATATAAAATTATATGTTGATACTGAACATGATATTCGCTTTATTAGACGGCTTTTGCGCGATATGAATGAACGTGGTCGTTCATTAGATTCAGTGGTTACACAATATGAAACAACCGTCCGGCCAATGCATATGCAATTCGTTGAGCCGTCAAAGCGATTTGCTGATTTAATCATTCCGGATGGTGGCGAAAATATGGTTGCTGTTGATTTATTGGTAACAAAAATAAATAGTACCATTTCTGAGTGAAATCAGGTATAATATAATAGTTATGTATTTTTAAAAGGGAGTGTTTTTTGTGGTTGATAACAAAAAATATCAAATGACATTAGAAGGTAAAAAGTTGCTCGAGGAAGAGCTTGATAATTTAATAACGGTTCGCCGTAAAGAAGTCATTGAAAAAATTCAAATTGCTCGTAGTTTTGGTGATTTATCAGAGAACTCTGAATATGATGCAGCGCGTGATGAGCAAGCTGCTGTTGAATCACGTATTTCAGCAATTGAAAATATGCTGAAAAATGCTGAAATAATTGAAACGGTTGAAGAAACCGGAGCAGTTGTTTTCGGTTGTAAAGTTACTTTTAAAGAATTGCCAAAAGGGAATAAGGAAACTTACAAAATCGTTGGTAGTGCTGAAGCTAATCCTTTAGAGGGTAAAATCTCAAGCGATTCACCGATAGCGGTAGCGCTAATCGGTAAACGCAAAGGTGATAAAGTAACTGTTGTATTACCAAATAAGAAAGAAATTGAAGTTGAGATTTTAGCAATTGACTAATTAAGGAGCAATTATATGGCTATTGGAATCATTGGTGCAATGGAAGAAGAAATTACTTACTTTCTTGAAGCTTTAGGTGAATATAAATCCTATACGTTTGCTGACCGCACTTTTTATCAAGGTGAGTTAAGCAACCACGATGTTGTTGTTGCTTTAAGCGGTATTGGTAAAGTTAATGCTGCGGTAACAACAACGTTATTGCTCACGCACTTTGATATTACTCATGTATTTAATACCGGTAGTGCTGGTGGTGCAGACAAGGAGTTGAATGTTGGTGATATCATACTAGCTACTGAATGTTTCTACCATGATGTTGATGTTCGTGCTTTTGGTTATGAACATGGCCAGGTTCCGCAAATGCCAGTTACTTTTGAAAATGATAGTCAGTTATTAAGTTTGGCCACTCAAGCACTTGAGAATAGTCATCTGGCTTTTGTTGCCGGAACTGTTGCTACGGGTGATAGTTTTATTGCTAAGCTAGAACAGATTGAAGTTATTAAGCAGGCGTTTCCGAAAACGGCTGCGGTTGAAATGGAAGCTTGCAGTGTGGCACAAGTTTGCTATCAGTTCGATATTCCTTTTTTGGTTATTCGCTCAATTAGTGATATTGCAGGAATTGAGTCGCACATTTCTTTTAAAGATTATTTAGATCAGGCAGCAAAAAATGCAACTTTAATGTTAAAAGAAACACTTCAATTATTATAATTTTTTCTAAACCTCGCAGCTTTTCAGCTTGAGGTTTATCCTATTTTTGAAAGGAATTATCTATGTTTAGAAATTTTCGTGCCGATTATCGGTATCCATCAATTTACCAGATACCACTTGAAACAATAAGCAGTGATGGCGTTAAATATATTTTTACTGATTTAGATAATACTTTAGTTGCTGATGGAGCAGTAGAAACTGATTTTCAATTAAGTAACTGGCTGGCCCAAACAAAGCTATTAGGTTTAGAAGTTGTTATAATTTCAAATAATAAGAGTGAGCAAAGGGTTGCTGATTTCGCGAACCCTAATAACTTGGCTTACCGGTATCGCTCCGGGAAGCCAAGTCCAGATGTTTTCTATGAAATGATGGATAAATACGATATTGAGGTTGAGGAAGCAATAATGATTGGTGATCGGATTACTACAGATATTTTCGGTGCCAATCGTGCCGGACTGACAACTATTTTGGTTGAACCGGTTGATCCTAAAGAGCCTTTTGGTATTCGTTGTATGCGGATTATTGAAAATATTTTAGCTAAGTTAACTAAGGAGGACGTTTGATGGAACAATTACATTGTCATGGATGTGGCGTATTGTTACAAAGTACAGATCCGGAAAGCCGGGGATATATTCCGGAAATGAAAGATACCGGAAAACCATTATATTGTAAGCGTTGTTTTTCGATTCGCCATTATAATAAGCTAACTAAGGTTGATATTGATGATAATGACTTTCGTAAAATGCTTCATACAATTGGAGAAACCGATAATCTTGTTGTTACTTTAGTTGATGCGCTTGATTTTAATGGGACTTGGGTTAATGGTCTGGAACGTTATGTAAATGGCAACCCAATTCATGTTTTAGTTAATAAGGTTGATTTATTACCGCAGTCTTTAAAGCCAGTTAAAATTGAACATTGGATTCGTCGACGTTTAAAAGCTATTGGTATTAAAGTTGCCGGGGTTCAATTGATTAGTGCTGAAAAAAAGCATGGTATTGATGAGGCCGTCAACGAAATTAATCGATTGCGAAAAGGTCGTAATGTTTATATTGTTGGAACAACAAATGTTGGTAAGTCTACGTTTATAAATGCTTTGTTGCAGTCATATGGTGAACAAATTGCTGATCCGATTACGACTTCATATTTTCCCGGAACTACTTTAGATTTTATTGAGATTGCTCTGGATGATAATACGAGTTTATTTGATACCCCTGGTATTATTCAACCAGGTCAGTTGACACATTATTTGGAGTATACTGATTTTAAGTATATTATTCCTAAAAAAGAGTTGAAGGCTGTTGGTTTTCAACTTAAAAGTAATCAAAGTTTATATGTTGGCAGTTGTGCTCAATTCGATATTTTTACTGAGGAACCAATAAGTGTTACAACTTTTTATAACAATACCATAAAAATTCATCGCGGCAAGCAAGAGAAGAGTCAGGAATTTTATGAACAACATAAGGGAGAATTGTTACAACCAATTCAGTCACCTTTACCAGAAAACTTTAATCATCGTAAGCGTTATGAATTACGCACAAATCATGATAAAACTTCAATCTATGTTTCTGGACTTGGCTGGACAACAATTCATGCAAAAAATATTGATGTTTCAGTGTATGTTCCTGATGGTGTAGATGTGTATATGGTAGAGGCGTTGATTTAAGTGAAATCATTTGGGTTATTCGGAAATAACATAGTTGCATCAATATCACCAAAAATTCATCAGCTTATATGGCAGTGCCTTAGTATTGATGGTTATGAATATAATTTATACGATCAAGTTATGGTACCTGCTCGTGAACAACTGCAACGTTTGAATGGGGCTAATATTACTATTCCATTTAAAGAGCAGATTCATGTTGATTGTTTAAGTGATGCTGCCGCGGCTATTGGGGCAATAAACACTGTTTATTGGCAGAACGGCCAATTATGCGGTGCAAATACTGATTGGATCGGTATTGATAAAATGTTGTTTGCGGAAACTGATTTAAGTCAGGTGCTAATCATCGGCAGCGGTGGTGCGGCAAAAGCGGTGTACTATGCGCTAATTATGCGCGGCGTTGCTGATGAAAATATTGTTGTTGCGTATCGTAACAATAGAATGAACAATACGCTTCAGCATATTCCACTTGCGGAAGTAAATCAAAAGTTAAACACCTTTAGTGCAATCTTTCAAACAACACCGGCAGATACTGTTAATATGCGTTTATTAGCACAGTCTGTCTGGTATTATGATTTACGTTATACGGTAACTTTGGCTCAGCAGCGGGCTAAAAACGGCCTTGAAATGCTTATTTGGCAGGCAATTGCTGCCGAGGAGTTGTGGTTAGAGCGTGATTTACTTGATGATAAACAGTTATTTTTATATATTAAGGAGCAAATAGAATGCTAACTGGAAAACAAAAAAATTATTTACGGGGTTTGGCTAATCAGTTGAAGCCTGGATTCCAAATTGGAAAAGATGGTATCAGTGAAAATTTACTGAGTGCGCTGGATAGTTATATTGAAGCGCATAGTTTAGTAAAAATTCACTTACTACAAACTTATGATGGTGACAAAAAGGAGACTGCTGAATTATTAGCAGAAAATCTTCGTGCCCAGGTTGTTCAAATCATTGGCAGCATGATTATTCTTTACCGATTCAGTAAGAAGTCTGATATTGTTTTACCAAGATAATGAGGTGATACAGGCAATGAAAAAGAAGATTGGTTTACTTGGCGGTACTTTTAATCCGATTCATACTAAACATTTGGCTATTGCGGTTCAGGCAAAAGAGCAGTTTCAGCTGAGCGAAGTTTGGTTTGTACCCACTAACATTCCGCCGCATAAAGAATTTGATCAAGATGAGGTGAGCGTCAGCGATCGTTTGACGATGATTGAGCTGGCGATTCAACCATATAAAGATTTTCATATTTGTGATTTAGAGTTGCAACAAGCCGGTATATCATATTCAGCTCACTTAATTCGTCAGTTGAGTGCGATGCATCCCGATTTTGAGTTTTACTTTATTATCGGCGGTGATAATGTTGCAATTTTATCAGAGTGGTATGATATTGAATATTTACTTTCAGCTGTTCACTTTATAGGTGTTCCGCGGGAAGACTTTGCCGTGGAATCACCGTATGAAATTCTTTGGTTAAATATAGATACCGTTGATAATATTAATTCCAGTGATATTCGTTCGGGCAAACTATACCGCAAGGACGTTGTCCCGGAGGCAGTTTTTGATTATATTATTTGTAATCATTTGTATTGTTATACGCGATTACATTATCATGTTTATCAGAATATGAGTTATTATCGTTTCATCCATGTCTTAGGTGTTGTGGAGACAGCTGAGCGTTTGGCAATTCAGTATAATCTGGATGTTGAGAAGTGTAAGTTGGCGGCATTGCTACATGATTATGCCAAAGAAATTGATAAAAAGCGTGAGCAGTTAATTATGGAGAAGCATTTTTCGAGTGAAATGGCACTTTATGATGAGCCGGTATGGCATGCTTTTGTTGGTTCATATTTGGTTCAAAAGGAACTAGGTATTTTTGATTCGCAAGTCGTAGCAGCGATTCGTTATCATGTTACCGCACATCCAGAGATGGATACTGTTGCTCAGTGTTTATTTGTTGCTGATTATATTGAACCTGGGAGAAATTTCCCGGGAGTAAATGACGCACGGACTGCGGCATTTACCAGTCTTTCCGCCGGAGTGGTTGCCGAACTAAACGGTGTTAAGGCACATTTGTTAAGTAAGGGAGTTCAATTTCCTGAGCTTTCAGAACAAGCATTATTAAAATTTAAGCAGGAGGTTTAATTATATGAATGAACTAAAAATTGTTGTTGAAGCAATTGATAATAAGATGGGAAAGCATATTGAAGCTATTGATGTTTCAAAGTTGTTTCCTTTCGCTGATTATTTTGTTATTTGTGAGGCTAATAATGAAAAGCAGCTTCAGGCAATTGTTTCAGAATTGAAGGATCAGGTTGAGCGTGCAGGAATGACTATCAAGAAAATTGAGGGTGTTCCGGAGTCTGGCTGGATTCTTGTTGAAGTAGATGATGTTATTATTCACATTTTCTCTCGTGAACAACGGGAACATTATGGCATTGAACGTTTATGGGGCGATGCTGAAAAAGTTGATGTTTCTGAATTCTTAGTATAATTTTTGATTAAAACCATGTCTTTCTTACGAAATAAAGTGTAGGAGGGAGATGGTTTTTATGTTTGAAAAACTGGTAATAATAACTCGTGAACGTTGGCAAATTATTGCTGTTGTGGCGCTCGTGATAATTGGGAGCTGCTGGCAAATGTTTCAGAACGATAGCAGCAGTAATCTAGTACAGGCGAGTACATCAATTGATAGTGTTTCGAATACAGGTGATTCTAAAGATACTAAAGCAACAAATTCGAATAACCAAGTAACTGTTCAATCAAGAAAAATTAATATTAACACTGCATCCAGCAGTGAATTACAGAAAATACCTGGTGTTGGTCCGGCTAAGGCACAGCTAATTGTTGAATATCGTCAAAATAAGCGCTTTGAATCAATTGATGAGCTATTGAATATTAGTGGTATTGGTCCAAAAACCTTTGAAAAATTACGTGATCATGTCACCGTTGAATAAATTATGGCATAATAGTGCATTCTATATTGTTATAGGCGTTATTTGTGGTGCATGTATTTGGCATTTTAACCATGTTGCCGTTTTTTTCTTGCTATTTGGATTAGGATATTGTTATTATCATAAGCATTCTAATTATTTCATAATTGGTTGTATGCTTATTTTAGGGAGTTTATTTTTAAATAATTGCTTTCAGGGGAGTGTACTTAATATTAATAACACTGAATGGCAAGGTGTAATAGCTACTGAACCCAAAATAGATGGTGATAGTATTCAGTTTCGACTAAAAATTGATGATTTTAATGAAACAATTGTTGTATATTTGAGAGTTGGTTCTGAAAGTGAGCGCGAGTTGCAGCGCGAGCAATTACATGTAGGTAATAAGATAAGGTTTACCGGTAATTTAGACTTACCACAACAGTTACATAACTTTAGCTTATTTGACTATCAACATTATTTAAACATTCACGGTATCTATTATATTGCTTATATTAATGATATTACTATATTAGGTAACTCATTTTCTATACAAGGACTAATTTATCAATATATACGTGATAGTTTCCCGGAAAACATTCAACCATATATGCGTGCTTTCATTTTAGGTGATATGGCAGCAATTGAACAAAGCTATACAAACATATGGCAAAGTTTAGGCGTCATTCATTTGTTTGCCTTATCTGGATTTCATATTCAATTCTTAATTCGTTCGTTGCGAAAACTAGCTTCAAGATTATGGATACCGCAAGAACTCATTTCTATATTACTTATAGGGTTTTTGATTTTTTATATGTATATAACCGGATTTTCAGCTTCCGTGGTTCGTGCTGGTCTAATGGCAATTATCGGTATATTTTTCAGTTTGCAAAATAGAAGGGTGACTAGCTTTGGTATTTGTAATTGCATATTTTTATTAATGAGTCTGACAAATCCACTATTGCTTGAGCAAAGTGGATTTCAATTTTCTTTCATGATCAGTTATGCAATTATTCTTTCGCAAAAATATGTATCGCAGTTGCGCTATGGAAGACAATTATTTAGTAGTTTTCTTATTCAGATAGTATCTGTTCCAATAGTTATTTGGCATTATTATGAATTTTCAATGCTTACTTTTATTTATAATCTCATCTTTATTCCGTTTGCTTCAATTTTTGTTATTCCCAGTGTTTTTGTTACTTTTTGTATACCAATATTGAGTCCATTCTTATCTTTACTTATTTACGTTTTTGAACAATTCAGTATTTTATTAGCGACGCTACCACAATTGATAATAACAGTTGGTAGATTACCTATTATCTATATGTGCATATTAATGGTGGTAATACTGGTTGTTTTTATTTTGCTGTCAATGAGACATAGAAGAGTTAATTGTGTGATTGCTTTATTACTTGGACTTCTCTTGGTGCCTTGTTTGCATCCGTTAGGCAGCATTACCATTGTGGACATTGGTCAGGGTGATTGTATTGTTATGAGTATCCCGTTTGTAGATGGCGCCGTTGTTATTGACACCGGCGGAAAAGTCAGTTATGGAAACACTGCTTCATGGTCACAAAAATTAAACAGCAGTTCTTTAGCAGAGCGAATAATTATTCCTACAATAAAAGCTCTAGGTCATAATAAAATTCATACCTTATTTCTGTCGCATGCTGATCAAGACCATATGGGAGAAGCAGCCAAATTGGCAGAAAATATTTCTATTGGGCAAGTTGTTTTAAGCAAAAGTGATGCTTCATTACAAGAAAAATTTATTTCTCAAAATCTGGAAGAGTGGCATATACCGGTAATATACGCCTCAAGCGGTGATAATATTGCTGTTGGGAGGCAGTTATTTCAAATTTTACTGCCCAATGATTTTACATCCAGCCTTGATGAAAACAATAAGTCTCTAGTTATTTATACAAAACTTGGTGATGCCAGTTGGTTATTTACCGGTGATTTAGAAGCTGAAGGTGAAGAAGAATTAATGAGATTATATCCGCAGTTAACAGCAACTCATTTAAAAGTTGGTCATCACGGTAGTAAAACTTCAAGTTCGGATACATTGCTAAGTAATATTCAATCGCAGTATAGCTATATTTCGGCCGGTAGAAATAATCGTTATAAACATCCTCATCAGAATACACTTGAGCATCTGCTAGATGCTAATAATATAATTTATCGTACTGATGTTCATGGTGCTGTTCGATATTATTCATTTTGGTTTTGGAATTGGCATGAAATTGTTATTTCTGGCTGACAGCGTCGGCGCTAACTGTTATAATTATTTTAAAGGTGAAGTAAATGATTTACACAATAATTGGAACTGAACGCTATATAATTGAACATAGTTTAAAGCGAATTAAAAAGAAGTATATGAGTGATGATACAACACAAATTGATGTTGTTCATTTTGATATGAATGAGACCCTGCTTGATGAAGCACTATATGATGCTCAGGTGCCAGCCTTTTTTAGTGATTATAAAATGTTAGTTATTGATAACCCGTACTTTCTAACTGGTCAAAATGGTAAAAAGGATTTACCACATAATATTGATATGTTACAAGCCTATGTAGAAAACCCACTAGATACTACAATCCTTGTTATTATTGCTGATTATGAAAAAATGGATGAACGAAAAAAAATCGTTAAGGTTTTAAAGAAGGCTTCCAATATATTTGAGGCTTATAAATTGAACAGCAATCAAGCCTCACAGTGGTTAAAGAATATGTTAGACAAACAAAACATAGCATATGAACATGAAGCAATTGAGAGTATTGTCAGTCGTACAGATGCTGATTTACAGGTTATGGTTAGTGAAATCAAAAAATATCAATTGATGTATCCTGATCAAACAATATCTTTAGAGATTGTTGAGGATGCCACTGAGGATATAACAACTAAAACTGTATTCGAACTTATTGAGGCGATTGTAAATAAGGAAGCCTCAAAATCGATTGATCTTTACCAAACACTTTTAGAACAGAGTGATGATCCAATTGCATTTATCGCTTTAATGAGCCAGCAACTCAAAGTGATGTTGCAATTAAAGCTTGCACATATGCGCGGATACAATGCAAAAGATGTAGCTAGAATACTGGCTATGCATCCGTATCGGGTGAAAAAAATTCAGGAAAACGTAAGTCGTTTTTCAGAAGTTCAAATGCAACAAGCATTGACAGAACTTATTGATTTAGATTATCAAATAAAAACCGGTACCATTGATAAGTTTTTAGGTTTTGAGTTATTTATTATTCGATTTACCACAGTATAGTAGTGTAAAAAACTCCTTAATCATTTAATTAAGGAGTTTTCTTATTCGTATATTTAGCCTCGGGAATATGGATTGAGAAGGTAGTCGCTTTTTTATTTGAAAAGACATCATAAGTAAATTCATGATTATCCATTATATATTTTGCAATTGCTAATCCTAATCCGGAGCCAGATGATTTGTTCGATTTATAATATTGATTCCATATATTGTCTTTTTCTTCAGCAGTGAGTGGGTCACCATAATTAGTAAATTGAATAGTTAGTGTCTTATGGCTACTCGAGACATTTATTTCAACATTACTGTTTTTAGGGCTATGTTTTATGGCATTATCCAGGAAATTATAAAATACTCTGGTTATTGCAGTTTCATCAGCTATTATTCTGTACTGATTATCGGTATTAAAACGCAGGGTTACGCCTTTTTCTTGCGCTAAAATCTGAACTGACTCTATTGTAGTCATTAATATGTTATCCAATGATAGTGGGGCATAGTGGAAGGTATAGAGTCCTTCCTGCATCATTGATAAGTCAAGAATAGTATTTACCAAGGTATCAAGACGTTTGATTTCATTGGTAATTACATTATAGTATTCAGCCTGTTCGTCTTCAGATACTAAATTATCTGCGAGTACTTCAATGCTGGATTCAATGACTGCAAGCGGAGTTTTAAAATCATGCGATATTCCAGCGATAAATTCTTGTTGTAATTCTTGTTTGTTTTCTAATTGCTTTTTCATATATTCCATAGCATTAGAAAGTTCTTCAATTTCGTCATGCGTTTTAAGAGTAAATGAACGATTATAATCACCATTAGCAACAGCTAAGGCATCTTTTTTAAGTTTAATAATTGGTTTTGAGATTTGATAGCCGCTCCATAAGATAATTGGTGTAACGAATACAATAAGGAAAAGTAATATTATTAGTAGATATCGATAAATATCACTGTTACCAAAAAACGTTGCATTAACAAGTTTTAACCCAATCAATGTACCGGTTGCTTGTGGTTGTTTTAAAATGTAGATATAACTAAATGGATCACCGGTATTCGATGCAACAATTTCTTTTTCAGTGACACCATCAATTGTTTGCCAATCAGTGGCAATATATTGGCTAACATTTAAAGAATGCATTGACTGATTATTCTGAAAGAGGAATAGTACACCATTTTTTATACCTAAGATCTGGCTAGGAAGATTTGACTCTGTGACATCATCTTTGTATTCATTCATCACTGTTTCCATTTGGCTGAATTGAGTATTCTTTAAGGATAAGTCAATGAATATAGTTGCTAACATAATCAAAAAGAGGATAATGGCAAAAGCTGCAAAAAGTCGGGAAACTATTTTGGTTGTAATCCTATTAAGCATTATCATCGGCTCCCTTGCTGTTGAGGCGATAACCGACACCCCAAATAGTTGTCAGATGTTCTTTTAAGTATGCACTTTTGGCGCGAATTTTTTTGATATGACTATCTACTGTCCGTTCATCACCATCAAAATCATACCCCCAAACGGCACCAAGTAAATCATCACGTGTAAAAACTTGATCCGGGTGCTCGTTTAAAAAGACAACTAATTCAAATTCTTTAGGTTTAAAGTGAATTTCCTTACCATTTTCGGTAACAATATGGCTTTTGGTATTAATAACTAATGCTTTTTCTAAATCTGGTTGAAAGAAGTGAGGTTGGGTACTCTCTAAAATCAGTTCTGCTGCTTGCAATCGGGCAAGAAGTCGAGCATAAAGTTCTTTTAAACTAATCGGTTTAGTAAGATAATCATCTGCACCTAACTCAAACCCAAATACCTTGTCGTCTTCACTGCGACGGGCAGAGGTAATTAATACAACCATTGCCGGATAATATTTCTTTATATGGCGCACAATACTCCAGCCATCACCATCAGGAAGGGTAATATCTACTATGGCAGCATCATATTTATTTTGTTCCAGCTGTTCAATAGCATCAGCTTCAGTGGCAACAATTTGAACGGAACAGCCATTGTTTTTTAAATAAAGTTCAATATTTTTAGCAAGCATATATTCGTCTTCTATAATCAAGATACGATATCCATTCATATTATCTACCTGCCTTTCTTAATTTTATTATACGGTAATAAGCATAAAATAAGCTTAAAAATACACAGAAAAAACACTTATTATCACGATTTGACCAAAAAACGGTCATAAATTGGTCATAACTCTTTCGTATACTAGTTTCTGGGAAAAGTAAGATAAAGAAATGAGCGTGAAAAGTAAATATGAAACTAAATCCATTAAAACTTTCAATAGTTGGTGCAATTATTGGAGGTATGATTTTAGTATCTGTTCCAGTTAGAGCGACTCAAAATTATAATCCGGCAACTATGATGCCGTTGCAGAAGAATCAAAAAGTGCTTATTGCACAAACAAATCTAGCTGATATTGAACAAGTTTCAAGCAATTACAATGTTCTTGAAATTCCAGTTGTTCAAAATGCAGATGGAACCTTAAGTGTTACTACTAATGATGAGGCGCTTAAAGAACAGATAGCTACTATCAACAAAAACAATCGTTCAGTATTTATGCAATTCAATATAGACAATAACACAATTGCGTCAGATGCAAACACAATATCTACTGAATTATTACAATTGACTGAAACATATGGTTTTGACGGACTTAGTATAGTCACATCGTCATCGTCAATACCGGCAGCTGACACACTTCATGTTATTAGTGACGCTGCTAAAATTATTCGAAACAATTATGCTAGCCAAGGTGCAAATTTTACAACAATTTTATACACTGACGCTGAGCAACTACAAGATGGTGCAGCTCTATACGATGCTGTAGCTGAAAATCAGAACAAATATTCATATATTGCTGTTAACAGTACATCGTTAACTGCTTTAGATGATATTATTCATAACAAAAATCAAAGTATAACGATTGATGCTGACCGACTAATTATTACTGATTTGTCTTTAGGCGCGAACGATATCGATAACTATATTTATGATTTAATGAACAATGCAGATACAGTGCGTGGTGTAAGTACGAAAACCTATGAAACATCAAGTTTCAATAAACTTGCTGCTTCAACAAGTTCAATGACCGGACAATTTATTAATAACACGGTAGATGTAAAAAAAGTGAATACCAGTGATGTTACAGAAAATAGTGCAGTTATCGACCTTGAATTATCAACCAATAATCTTAGCAAAGTGCAATCAATAGATGTTATTGATAAAAATAATACTGTTTTGGCAACTAAAGATATTCTAAATAGTAAGTTACAAGTTAAATTATCTAATTTATCTAAGAATACTATTTATGATCAATTACAAGCCGTTATATGGTATAAAGATAACAACAACAACTTAGCTTCAAAGACAATTGCGATTCCAAGTTTTACTACTGCTTTACAAGCAACTCAGCGGCAGACCGCTGCTTTGCAATCAACAACTGAACAGGCTGTTGTTGATGAGCAGGCACCTAGTCAACCAGGTTCATTAGTAGTCAGCAATGTTACTTCACATGGGGCGCTTTTAACTTGGGAACCTTCAACTGATAACATTGAAGTAAGTAAATATATTGTAACAGTTACTTCTTTAGCAGATGAGACCGTAAAACAGTTTGAAACTGTTGATAGTTTCTATACGCTTAGCGGACTAAGCGCCGAAGCAAGCTACAAAATAACTGTACAAGCTCAAGATTCATCAAATAATACTTCTACAGCAGCCGCAACTCAAATTCTTACTGAAAAAGTAGAGGCTTGGGATGCAAATGCAACATATAAACTCGGTGCACGAGTTATCGTGGACGGTAACGTATATGAAAATCAATCGCTTATTTCTGTAAACAGTATACCAACCCCTAATGATAGTACAGGTATCAATAATGGCTGGTTACATATTTCCGGAGATAGCAAGACTGCAATCCCTGACTGGAATGTGGAAGGGGTTTATCCAAGCGGTTATGTTGTTTTCAAAGATAATAATTTTTGGCAGGCTAATGCAATAGCTACTGGAAACGATGTTCCTGGCAATAGCAATAAATGGCAGGTAACAACTCATGTTCCAGAAGATATTTTTGAGGAACGCTTACCATCATTTAAATCACCAATTCGTGCTTCTTATACAGTAAGTGCTGAATATGGCGGTTATGCCGGACATATCGGAACTGATTTAGCAGTACCGGTTGGTACAGAGGTCTATCCGGTTATTAAAGGAACTGTTGTTTATACTGCCGGCGGTGCCGTTGAAGGTGATAACAGTGCTAATGGTGGCTATGGTAATGTTATTGCTGTAGCTCACACTGTGCAGGGTGTGCAGTATGTTAGCGTCTATGGACATTTATCTAGTATCAATGTAAGTGTCGGCGATACCGTAACAACAAATACTATTATCGGGTTGAGTGGTAATACCGGTATGAGTACTGGTGCCCATTTACATATTGAATTATTGAAAAATGCAACCCAATTTGATTTGAACAAAAACGTTCGAATTGCTCAGGCACTTGATTGCCGTACAATTTTACCATTATAATATTTAAAAACGGAACATGGGGGATGTTCCGTTTTTTCTTTTCGTTTTATATTATGTTATAATTAAGTATAAATAATGATATGAGGTATAAGCGTATGAACATGAATATTCGTAAAGCTGAAGTAGCTGACATTGATGCTATTGCTCAGCTCTATGATGACTTAAATGATGCTTTAGCAGCAGGAATTAATTACCCCAAATGGAAGAAGGGCATCTATCCGGTTCGTCAAACTGCAATAGACGGTTTGGCAACAGAAACATTATATGTACTTACTTTAGATAATGTCATTGCTGGTTCAGTTATCTTGAATCACCAACCAGAAGCTATTTATCGTCAGGTAAATTGGCAGATTGATGCTGAGGATCAAGAAGTTATTATCATATATACTTTGGTGGTGCATCCATTATTCCGAAATAAAGGAGTGGCAAAAGCATTGCTTGATTTTGCCGTTGAGTCCGCGCATGCGCAGCAACTCAAGGCGGTACGCCTTGATGTTGAGGTTGGTAATTTGCCGGCAGTACAACTATATGAGGCTTATGGTTTTATATATATCGACACCCTACCATATCCAATTCAAATACCTGAACTTATTGAATTGCAGTTATCTTTGTATGAGTATTTAGTTGAATAAAAAAACTGGTCTGATAACCAGCTTTTTTATTTCCTATTTTTTTTTGCAAACTTTAGGCAACCATAATATGATCATAGCGGCGATTATCAAGAAAAATGTCATAAGCAACATAATTTAATATTGCCAGTTGTGCTTTGGGGTCAGTAACCATTTTGACTAACGCGTCATTGATACGGCCCCGTAGACTGAGTTCATCTTCATGAGTAAAATCATCAACATGAAAGACATTTTCAATTTTGATATTGAATCGGTCCAAGATTCGATTATGGTTATCCAGTAATTGAATAGTTGCAGTCATATGTATCAACTCCTTGGTTTAATTGTATAAAATAAATGAACTTTTGTTGAGCCAGAAAAACGACATAAAGCAGTCAATTGTGATTGTCTGCTTTACTGCAAAAAATTCTCATATTAAATAATTTTCATAAAAATATTTCATGATATTATGCTATAATAGAAGAAATGCAACAAGTAGCAGGGGGAATTTTCTTGAATAAAAAAATGAAATCAGCACTCGGTTGGGTGGCATGGATAATTGGTGTCATCGTCGTTTCGCTATTATTAAATATGTTTGTATTCTCAGTTGCTGACGTACATCAAATATCAATGCAACCAACATTGGTTGAAAATGACCGGGTTATTGTTGATAAGATCTCTGCACGTTTATTCGGACCGGAACGGTTTGATGTTGTTGTCGTGCAATTTCCTAATACTGAGCCCAATAAGCCATTTATAAAACGGGTGATTGGTATGCCCGGCGATACGGTAAAAATTGTTGATGATGTATTGTATATTAATGACGAAGTAGTGGAGCAACCATTTATTATTGACACCGCATCACAACATACTGAGGATTATACATATCCCGGAGTTATTCCTGAGGGACAATATTTAGTAATGGGTGATAATCGCGACTCCAGTTTGGATGGACGAAAACTGGGATTGCTTACTCAAGACCAAATAATCGGTATTGGACGTTGCGTTATTTGGCCTTTAGATGATATTCAATGGTTATAGTTTTTATGTAAGAGGGGTTTTCAAATGAAGTTTACAAGTTTTAATGATTTTAAATCACGGGTTATTTATAATGACCGCTTTAAAAATATTTTCAGCGGTATGGTCATTTTATTGGTTATGGCGGTTGCTTATAATTTAATATCAACAGTTATTACCATTGTCAAAAATGGATTGCTGGGCAAGCCACAATATTGGATACGAATATTTTTATCAATTGAAGGCGAAAGCGGTACATCACCAATATGGGCGATCATTGTTTATGGAACATATATCTTAGTTCCGGTTTGTATTATCTTTGCTATTATTTACCTTGTAATGCGCAATGGTAACCTAAGAAAACTCTATGATGCTTATCAAAGTAATGGTGTGCATCCATATGTGAAAGTTACCGATTATGCTTTTAGAGCTGGTAATATTACTAATACTTTATATGTTTATGGTGGTAATGAAGCAGAAGTTGCTTCCGCAGTAGAAGTAATAAATAATAAAATTATTGGTTTTTCCAAACAAGATTTTAAACAATTACAAAAATATGTCAGCAAGAGCTCTGTATTGAATCTTGTTAAATTACAACCAATGTTTCCCGAAGTCAGTTTATCAGTATACGCATTTGTGTCACCAAATCCGCCACAAGCTGAATCAATTATTTGCCGTATCGATAATCAGGACCGCCTTTATTTTTTAAAGCCAGTTAAATAATAAAAGCCCTCACAGCTAAACTGTGAGGGCTTTTTTCTTTATACCAGAGAAAGAATATCCTTAGGATGTTCAAGATAATAGTCAGCGTTTATGCCATCAATAATCGGCGCTCCCCAAAGGGCAAAACCAAATGCTATTCCCGCTGCGCGCGAAGCTATACCGTCGCCATCCATATCACCAATATAGATACAATCGTCAACACTAATATCCAGTCCTTCAATTGCTTTTAATAATGGCTCGGGGTCAGGCTTATGTTTTAAAGTATCTTCTGCAAGCACTACGCGAGTCATATATTGATCGATTGGATGCTCAGCAAAATCAATCAGGTATTGCGGATGTAATTTTGAGCTGGAAACACAGCAAATAACCCCACGTGTAGCTAGAGTTTGAATGACTTCTAGAATTCCGTCATAAAAACCGGCTTTCTCCTCAAAACTATTTACACCTTCAACCCAAAGTGCATAAGTTGCCTCAATATCCTCAAAGCCCAGTTCTTCAATAACTTTCTTACCGGGGTAGGCGCGATACTTTAAAATTTCATCATAGGTCACATCCTGACCCAATTCTCGCTTAATTAATCGTTGCAGCGGAATCATATTCATCCGTTCAGTATCCAGTATCGTTCCGTCAATATCAAAAATAACACACTTGTATGGTTTCATAATATCACCGTCCTATATGCAGTATACCATGAAAGTAGGGCGGAAATCTCTGAAAAACAATATTTGAAAATATATTTTTTCATTTTAAGCCTCTTTTAAGTTTTACTGTTTATACTACGGGTATAGAACGTTTATGGAGGTTGCACAAATGGCTAAAACAAAATTAAACCATATATTTGAAAGACGTGAGAAAAAATATCGTTTAACTAAAGAACAATTCCAACGTGTATATGTTGCTTTACTGGAACATATGCATGCTGATAAATATGGCAAGCATACAATCTGCTCGCTATACTATGATACAGATGATTATTATCTAATTAGAACATCCAATGAAAAACCAGTGTATAAAGAGAAGTTCCGTTTACGTAGTTATGGGACACCAAATGATGATTCAACGGTATTTCTTGAATTGAAGAAGAAATATGATGGCGTTGTTTATAAACGTCGCGAGTCATTGACTATGTACTCGGTCCAGAAATATTTAAACGATGGTCACCTTAAAGTATTGGACAAAGAACCAAATCAAATCATGATGGAAATTGACTGGTTTATGAACCGTTATCAATTGGCACCAAAAGTAATGGTTGCATATGACCGTATTGCTTTATATGGCAAAGAAGAGTCGGCCTTCCGGGTTACTTTTGACTTTGATATTCGCTGGCGAGACTATGACTTAGACCTGCGATATGGTGATTACGGTAACCCGTTGATTGCCACCGACGAATGTATGATGGAAGTGAAGGCACTGGGAGCAATTCCAGTCTGGTTAACCGAAATTCTTTCGAGAGAAAGATTATATTCGACCTCGTTTTCAAAATATGGCATTATTTATAAACAATTTATTGCACCAAAAAATATCCCGGTAACCAAATCGATGCTGCATAGTTTGGTACATGCCAATACAACTTACAACCTGGGAGAAGCAACGCAGAAACTGCGTGGTGCACAAAAACAAAAAGGAGTGACTTATCATGTTGGATAGCATTTTATCAACAACAACAGCAGCGGCATCAATCGATCTTACCGGTATCCTTATATGTACCGCGGTCTCATTAGTATTAGGCTTGGTGGTGGCATTTGTCCACATGTACCGGAATACCTATAGTAGAAGCTTTATTTTAACGCTGGTGATGCTACCAATATTAGTTCAATCAGTAATCATGTTAGTAAACGGCAACCTCGGAACCGGGATGGCAGTTTTAGGCGCATTCAGCTTAGTACGTTTCCGTTCAGTTGCCGGTGGTGCCCGTGAAATTAGCAGTATATTTTGGGCAATGGGAATCGGACTTGCAACCGGAATGGGTTATGTTGTATACGGAGCGTTATTCTCAGCAGTTATTGCTGTCGTGATTATTGTATTAGTGACTGTACGCTTCGGTGGGCGAAAAAACCCCGCGGAAAAACAATTGAAAATTGTCATTCCCGAAGATCTTGACTACAACGGCATCTTCGATGACATCTTTAAAAAATACACATACGAAGCACGGCTGGAACGAGTAAAAACAACTAACATGGGTAGCCTTTACGAGTTGGTATATCATGTTATGTTTAAAGACGCCAATGATGAAAAAGATGTCATTGATGAACTACGCCGCCGTAATGGTAATCTGACGATTACTTGTGGCCGCATAACTGCCAATCGGGATGAATTATAGAAAGCATGGTGAACATATAGATATGAATAAATTTATAACTAAAGTCGGGGCTGCGCTATTAGTCATACTAATAGCTGCTGCCGGTTGCAGTGTTGCAGCCGAACCAGAAACAGCAACGACAACTAATAATGTAAGTACTGAAGGTTTATTTGGTACCTACGAGGATGAAGATTTAGATGCAACTTGGGATGATGCAAGTGCTACCCATATTACATTAAGTGATTCAGCATCAACAATTGATGGTGAGGGTGCTGTTGTTAATGGCAGTGGAATAAAAATTACTGCTGCCGGGACCTATGTCTTAACCGGTATGTTAACTAATGGTCAGGTGCTCATTAGTGCGACTGCCAATGACAAAGTAAGAATAATTCTAAATGGGGTAACCATTAATAATGATACATCTGCTGCTATTTATGTTGAGCAAGCGGATAAAGTGATTATGACTTTAGCAAGTGATACCAAAAATACCATAAGTGACGGCAGTACATATACATTTGCTGATGCAGCTACTGATGAGCCTAATGCTACCATTTTCAGTAAAGATGATTTAACAATTAATGGTGATGGTCAATTAACGGTGACGGCTAATTATTTAAATGGTATCATTTCAAAAGATGATTTGATTATCACCGGTGGAACGTATGCAATTACGGCAAACAACAATGGTATTCGCGGTCGTGATGTGTTAAGTATTTTAGATGGTAATTTTACAATTACTGCTAAAAACGATGCGATTCAATCAAATAATGACACCGGCGAAGAAGGAAAAGGTGTTATTAATCTGGATGGCGGGACTTATGATTTAACCGCTGACCATGATGGTGTTGATGCTAAAAATCAATTAAATATTTCTCATGGTACATATACGGTTAAAAGCGGTGGCGGCAGCAGCCAAAGTGCTAATAGCAGTGATACCGAGAGCTATAAAGGCTTGAAAGCGGCTAGCGCTATTCATATTACCGGTGGTACCTTCAATATTGATGCTAAAGATGATGCAATCCATACTAATGGAGATACTAACATTGAAGGCGGCACCTTTACTTTAGCTACCGGCGATGATGGTATTCATTCGGATAATACGACAGCAATTAGCGGTGGCGAAATCACAATTACTAAATCATACGAAGGTATAGAGGGGTCAGATATTACAATCAGCGGTGGCACCATTTCAATTGTCAGCAGTGATGATGGTATTAATGCTGCTGGGGGCAGTGATGGTGATACAGAAACCGGACCATTCGGTGGTGATCAATTTGCTGCCGGCGATTATACCCTAACAATTAGTGATGGTACTGTTTATGTAAATGCTGGTGGTGATGGACTCGATTCAAATGGTGATATTGTTATGACTGGTGGTACTGTTGTAGTTGATGGACCGGAAGATAATGGCAATGGCGCTTTGGATTATGATGGTAATTATACAATCAGCGGTGGTATTCTGATTGCTGCCGGAAGTAGCGGTATGGCCCAGGCGCCCGGAACTGATTCAAGCCAGGCGAGCTTGGGTATTTACTTCAACTCAACGCAATCTGCCGGTCAGACAATTAATATTAGCAGTAGTGATGGTACTAACATCTTAAGCTACACGCCAAGTAAATCATATTCATCAGTGATTGTCAGTGCGCCGGAACTTAAAAATGGTTCAAGCTATTCAGTTTCAACTGGTGGTACTGATACTGGCTCAACTGTTAACAGCTTACAAACTGGCGGCTCATATAGTAATGGTTCAAAATTAGTTGATATAACTTTAAGTAGTTCAGTTACATTAATTGATGAATCCGGTTCTGCTGTTCAAGGCGGTATGGGAGCTCCAGGCGGAGGTATGGGTGGTGGACCTGGTGGCAATCGTCCATAAACTTTTGAAAATAATGCCGATTTAAAATCGGTATTATTTTTTTATTTTCACAATTGGAAAAATTAAAAAGCGTATTATTATACTAATCAGTCGACTAGGATTACAATAACGGTAGATAAATATAAGGGGCGAAGGATTATGTATAAAAAAATATTCTACACTTTAACCGCAGCTATGTTAATCTTTACTGCGGCATTACAACCAGTTACTACTGTATTTGCGACTTCTGAGAATCAAGAAACGTCAGCTAATAATGTTAATTCGACTGATAATACTGAGGCGACTAATGAAACAACCTCTGGAAATAAAACGGTGGCTCAAGCAAGTATTCCTGAGTCTACGAATATCATAAATACTATTACTATTACCGATCAAGACGGTAATCCTTTTGATGAAGCGAATCCGGCGGGCTTAAGTGACCCGGCAAATATTCATTTTGATTGGTCAATTCCAAATGGTTTGATTATTGAAGCAGGCGATACATATGAATTTGACCTTCCGGCTGAGTTTATAATGTATGCAGCAGTTTCAGGAACATTGAATGATTATGGGACTTTTACGGTTGATGAAAGCGGCCATGTAACTATGACTTTTAATGAAAATGCTGCAACCTCAGACGGTGTTCATGGTACATTGGATATTCATACTACTTTTAATGAAGAAGCTATTAATGGTTCTACTAATCAACAAATTGAATTTCCAATTAATGATGGCATTAGTGTTGATGTTAATTTCAAACCTAAAAATGGTGCATTGATTGCTAAAGGTGGTTTTTTTGATCAAGACTACAATGGAAATACCGCAACATGGACAATAAATGTTAATAGTGGTCTTGATAGTATTGCCAACGCAACAGTTACCGATGAAATTCCGGTAGGCCTTTTATATAACAGTGGTAGTCTGGTTGTATATCAATTAAATGTCAATGTTGATGGCAGTGTCAGCCGTGGTTCAATTGTTGATCCTTCAGAATATCAATTTGATGAGAATGGAAATCAACTTTCAATTGTATTTAATGAAAATCCGCTTACGCACGCATATCAAATTGAATACAAAACTGATGTTGAAAATCCAGAAGCTTTAAGTGGTGTTGTCAGCTTTGAAAATAATGCCCATTTAACTGGTGATGATATCAACGAATCAACTAAATCAACAATCACTACTTCTTATGGTAAACCAATTGATAAAACCGGTATTTATGATGCTAATACGCAAACATTTAATTGGGAAATTCGTTACAATTATAATGAACAGTCAATTGAACAAAAAAACGCTTGGTTGTTAGACACTTTTCCAAATAGTTTTGATTTTAACAATGATTTGCAAGTTTATGAAGTAAGTATTGATGCCAATGGTAATGAAACTATTTCTGCAACACCAATTGACCCATCAGAATACTCTTTAACTCCAGGCACAAGTGGAGACAATAATCAATTTACTTTACAATTTAACCAAGCAATTGATAAAGCATATATTATTAAATATTCAACAACTGTAAATCCCAACTATATAATAGACGAAAACGGAGTACTGACTAACAGTGTTATTACTGGTGGTGGCAACAATGCACACTATGATGGTCATTATAATCAACATGCAGTAATAAAATCACTAGAAAGTATTAATTATACAACTAGCGTAGCAACTTGGAATTACACCGTAAATGGTGATGGTTATACAATGCATGATGTAACTATTAATGATGTATTTAGTAATGAAGCATTAGATTATGTTAACGGCTCACTGCAAGTCAGAGATGCTGAAACAAATGAATTATTACAACAAGGCACTGATTATACTTTTACACTCATTGATACGCCAAAAGGCTTTCAGTTACACTTTGATAGTTTAGATAAAAAAATAAATGTTCATTATCAAACTCACTTTGATATGTCTATCTTAGAACATGTGCCGGATGCAGTTTTTGGAAATACAGCTATTATTAACTGGACTGGCGATGATGGTAACTCATATACTTCATCAGATGATAAAAGCTTTAAACCTGACCAAGAATTCAGTGATAATGGCTCAAAGTCAGGTGTGTATGATCCGCTCACTAAAGAAATTACCTGGACAATTTATACCAATACTCATTTAAGTCCGTTAAATGGTGCCAGTATAACAGACCAATTAAGTATTGATCAAGTTCTTATTGAAGATTCAATTGAAGTATTTCATTACACTGTAGGTCCAGACGGTAAACCAATTCGTGATCAGAACTTACAACCTGGTGACTATACTCTGGTAGTTACTCCTGCAACAGCAACTGCTGGTGCGAAAATTGAAATAGCAATTAATCTTAATTTTGCTGGTGTTTCATCGGCAATAGGAGTTGAATTTAAAACTTCACTTGATAATCGTACTGTGGCTGACAACTATGAAAACCAAGCAGTTTTTAAAAATAATAATCTTGAATATCCGATAAGTGGTGAAGTAAGTGTACCACATGGTGGCGAGCTTATTGAAAAAGCAGGGGTACAGGCAGGAAAAAATATTGATTGGACAGTCAATATTAATTTCAGCCAATCAACAATAAGTGAAGCAGTTATTGAGGACTCACCGTCTAATAATCAAATCATATTACCGGATACATTCCATATTTATGGCACTAATGTTGATCAAAATGGAAATGTAACACTGAATACAAATGATGAGTTGGTTGCCGGCGTAGATTACAACCTTGAGCTCGGTCCGGTTGAAACCGACGGAACTCAAACATTTAAGATAAGTTTCCTTAAAACAATCAACGAACCATACGTGTTAAAATATTCATCCTATATTGATGCTAATGATCGCGAAGCCGTTACTAATAAAGTTAATATTTCTGGTAAAAACATTGTAGATATTAACGATGATAGTCAGGAAACAATAATTATTCATGACTCAACCGGTGAGGGCACTGGAACCGGACACCGTGGCAGTTTGCGAATTAATAAAACCGATGGTCAATCAAAAGTTCTTGCCGGTGCTAAATTTGAATTATACAATGAGGATGGTACTATCTTGCTTCGTTCGGGTGAAACTGATTCACTAGGAGTGCTAAATTTTGAAGAGATTCGCTCTGGTGACTATATTTTGAAAGAAGTAGAAGCACCAAGCGGATATTGGCTAGATCCTATACTTGCTCAGGGTATTCCTGTTCACCTTGAAAACACTGATGAACTTACTGAAAATAATATTACTGTCAGTGATTTAGTTAATAATCCAACTACAATTACTTTAACCAAAGAAGATACTCAACACAATACTATTCCTGGTGCAACATATGTTCTTATAGATACTATAAGCGGTGCTACAGTTGCCCAAGCAACTACTGATGCAAGTGGAAAGATTATCTTTGAAGCAATTCCATTTGGTACATATATAATTAGAGAGGTTAATGCACCAAATGGCTGGTTGGTTAATACTGACGATAAAATAATAACCTTAAAACCAGATACAACTAACCGCGAAAACAACTTGAATGTAACAGTTTTAGAATACAAAGGTAGTGCTTATCTTTACAAAGTTAATTCGGAAAATAAACCACTGGCAGGAGCGAAGTTTGCTTTACGTTATAATGGTCAAGTTATTCAACAAGAATTAGCAACTAATAGTGATGGTTATATTCATTTAACTGATTTAGCACCCGGAACTTACCAAATTTATGAAACATCAGCACCTACTGGTTATGTACTGGATAGCACCCCAATTCAATTTATTATTCCAAATGCTGCTAATGGCGAGCCACAAGAAGTAAATATCGGTACTTTTGTGAACCATTTACCAACACCAGAGTTACCGGTAACTGGTAATGATCAACCGGCTATTCTAGTATTCATTGGCCTTTTCAGCAGTGTTACCGGACTCATCATCTATATCAAACGTTCTAAACGTCAACTATAAATGAAAAGGCACTTGTTTTCGTCACAGAAAATGAGTGCCTTTCTTATGGATTAGCGATTGATTTTAAAGTCAGAAAAAGTTACAATTAAAGTAACAACAATATGTGGGGAGCAGCACAAATGAAAAAATATATTGTTATTGCAATTATAACCAGTATTATTGTCATAACTAGTCTTTGGGTGACTAAAATTATTCCCCGGCAGATTAGTATTTTTGTTGCTGAATATTATGTCTCAACCACATATCCGGATTATAATTTAGTTAATATAAAAAGCGAAGAATTCAGTGCAGAAGGTGGATACCTGATTACATTCATTGACAGTTCAAATACCAAGCACAATTTCTTGGTAACATCAACATATTTGCCAATTCATGTCAGCTTCGACCCAATATTAAATCGTACCGGAAATACTATTCATGATTAAAAGCAATAAAGAGCTTGCCTATGGCGAGCTCTTTATCCATATAAGGGGAGTCAATAATGAAAAAAACATACCTCAGTATATTAGCAGTGCTGATTTTACTTGTTAGCGGTTGTGTCGGCACTCAACCGCCACTTGAACAGAATATTGAATCAATTGAAATAAGCCATTCAAGTTTTGGCTGGGCCGGTCAAGAATATCTGATTGATTTCATTAATAATAGCTTCTATAGTTATCAAAGTGAAAAGATTGGTGAAGGTCGTGATGAATCAGCTAAAAATGCCGGCTATACATATATTGGCAGTTTAAATGATGTGAACGGATTTTATCAAACTGCAGAACAATTGGATTTCTTTAATTGGCAAGAGCGATATGATAACCTGGAAATCATGGATGGCCATCAATGGTCAATAACCATTACTTACCATGATGGCGCAAGTAAGCATATTTCCGGCAGCAATGCCTATCCAAAAAACTGGGAATTGATGGGGGCAGTTTTCCAAAAGTTGACGACGATTAACGTTTTAAATTAAAGGAGAACTTAAAATGGAAACTAAAATATCAACCAAAGCAATTACTCAACGCGGACTTAAAATCAGTTTACTGGTTTTGTTAATGCTGGCGGCTATATTATTAACACTGGCATTCCTGCTGCTTACCAATACCTTTGGAAGATTTGCCGAACGCCGAACTGTGCTTTTTGTTTTTGCCTTGAGCGGTATTCTTGTCTTTGTCATCTGGGCGGTTACCTGCAGTTATCTCTTTGCTCGTGAATATAGCTTCAATTTTGGTGCAACGGCAATAACAATTGCCAGTCCTAAAAGCGAACGCAAGGTGCAACTGAGTGAGCTTGAGCAACTGATAATTCATAACCGAACTGATTATTCAAAAATTATTATCCAAACACATAATAAAACTGAAAAATATTATGTTGGCTTAACACGGATGCTCAAGTCAAAGGAAATTATTGACATGCAGGAATCCAAAAACTTAAAAGCGTACTTTGAAGCTGCTGGTTTTACTTTTGCCGAATCTGATAATGATCCTCGTGATGTGCTTACTTTTTCGAAGAATGATGGCACGTATCGCACCTAAAGTGCGATGCGTGCTTTTATTTTTCATAAAAACCGAGGCGGCGGCTTAACTTAAGGTTAGGGTTATTATATTGAAACCACTCCTGATTATGATTTTTGTAGCTGATGGCATCTTGCGGGCAGTAGTTGAAACACGCCATACAAGCTGCACAATTATGGTTGAATTGCGGATAATCACCCTCATTTGTAATAGTAATATTATTCGCACCGCATACTTTCGCGCAGATACCGCATGAAATGCACTTATCAGTAACCGCAAAATTTTCATCAAAGTTGCTGACGTTTTTGCTGCGTATATGTGCTATTAATGTGACTGGTGGCAACATTGGTGACGCTTTTTTATGTTTGCGGGCACTAATAGCTGCTATGAGACGCTTAAATTGCTCCTTATAGCGACTTTCTTGTTGTTGCCGCGTCTTTGCCTGCATTTTGATAAACTCGGGAAAAGGGATGCTATCCGGCATAATAAAGGGCATGGCAAAATTCAATCCTGCATCTTTACTTTGTAATATTTTCCTGATTGAAGCAAGAGCGTTACCCGGGTAACGCCCGCAGGTTGCGACTGAGTAAATGTAAGTATCAATATTTGCTTCGATTTGCAGTTGGGATAGATATGTTTTTACTAAACCAGGGGCATCCATAAAGAATACCGGGAATATAATCCCAATTGAAGCAGCTGGTTTTAGTGTTGGTATAGCAATGCCGGCTTGTATTGGCAATATTTCGACATTATCAATATGAATGCTGATTTCATTTGCCAGATGCAATGAATTGCCAGTGCCGGTAAAGACTAAAATATAGTTTTTCATAAATTTGTTTTCCTCGCTTTCAATTGTAGTATAATGGAAATACATGAATGATAAAAGTATGCACTTTTTTCATAGATACTATCAAAAAGGAGAGTGCCGGCGATGAGTGATTTTATTTCTGAGCAAGATAAGACTGATATTTATGGGTATTCTATATTCGAAAAAGGTTTGCAAATTTTAAGTGGAAAATGGCGGATACGAATTATTTACATTTTGCTATATGATGGCCAAAAACGCTATGGTGAATTAAAGCGCTTATTACCTGGTATTACCCACAAAATGCTCAGTAATGAGTTAAAAGAACTTGAAAAAAATAATATCATTAATCGTCAGCAATATAACGAAGTGCCACTTCGAGTTGAGTACTCACTTACTGATAAGGGCGAGGCGCTAAAGCCAATCTTATTTTCGCTCTCGCAGTGGATTCTTCAACTTGACAATCAATAAAAGCCGAAAACCACAGCTATCCTTCAATAGCTGTGGTTTTATGTTATACTAAAAGAGAAAAAGAAAGGGTGATGGTTATGTATCCAGAAATGCGGCGTAAAAAACAGGCATTATCGGAAGCGGAAGTTGTTGCTATTCTTGAACGCAATACTTCCGGAGTTTTGGGATTAAATGGGCTCAATGGCTATCCATATACTGTGCCGCTTAGTTATGTTTATATGGATGGCAAAATATATTTTCATTGTGCCAATGATGGCTATAAAATGAAATGTATGCAGGCTGATAATCGAATTTCATTTTGTATTATTGATCAGGATGAAATTGTACCAGAAGAATTTACCACTTATTACCGCAGTGTGATTCTTTTTGGAAAAGCACACTTAATCAGTGGTCCGGAAGCAGTGGCAGCAGCGATGCGTCAATTGATTGCAAAATATTCAGTTGATTTTATTACTGAAGGTGAAGCTGCTATTGCCAATATTGGTAATTCATTAACTATTGTTGAGCTTGAAATTGAACATATATCCGGCAAAGAAGCAAAGAAATTAATGATGCAAAGATAGCTTTCATTTTTTGAAAACGGTTTATTCTGCTTTCGTGATACAATTATTATTGTAAGGAGTGATAAAAAATGAGTTTTCCAAAAGATTTTTTATGGGGTGGCGCAACTGCTGCCAACCAATATGAGGGTGGTTATCGAGAAGGCGGTCGTGGCTTAGCAACATCAGATGTTTATACTGGTGGTGCATTAAATGTAGCCCGGCAAATTACTTATGTTTTACCTGATGGAACGACCGGAAAAATGGATCAGCATGATGAGATGCCAGCTAATGCGAAAGGATATATTGATGAAAATCTCTACTATCCAAGCCATGTTGCAACTGATTTCTATCATCATTATAAAGAAGATATTGCTTTATTTGCAGAAATGGGATTTAATTGTTTCCGGTTATCATTATCTTGGTCACGTATTTTTCCAAATGGCAATGATAGTGAGCCAAATGAAGCTGGATTACAATTCTATGAAGATGTATTTGATGAGTTACTGAAGTATAATATTCAACCGGTTGTTTCAATTAACCATTTTGATGTTCCTATGCATCTGGCTGACGAATACGATGCATGGTCTGACAGACGTATGATCGATTGGTATACAAACTATACCAATGTTCTTTTTACTCGCTTCAAAGATAAAGTAAAATACTGGATGACCTTTAATGAAATCAATTTACTAAACGGTTATCCTCTACTTGGGACACATAAGACTGATGACCAAACCAGATATCAAGCAATGCACCATATGTTTTTGGCATCTGCTCAAGCGGTAATCAACGGTAAAAAAATTAATCCCGATTTTCAAATTGGAATGATGTGTGCATACATCTTAACTTATCCTGAAACTTGTAATCCTGAAGATGTACAAAAGAATATTGATGAAGAACGTAATTTGAAATATTTCTTCAGTGATGTTCAAGTACGTGGATACTATCCATCATACAAGCTTAAAGAATTTGAACGTAATGGCGTTGTCATTAAAAAAGAGCAGGGCGATGATGAAATTCTTCGCCAAGGTGTTGTTGATTATATTGGTTTTAGTTACTATAATTCCGGCGTTACTTCAGTCAACAACCGAGAATTGACCGATGGCAATGTTTCTAAAGTCGTGCCAAACAAATATTTAAGCCAATCGGAATGGGGCTGGCCAATTGATCCAAAAGGAATGCGGATTTCATTAAACCTGCTTTGGGATCGTTATCAAATTCCATTATTTGTTGTTGAAAACGGACTTGGCGCAGTTGATAGCGTAGAAGCAGATGGCAGTATCAATGATGATTACCGGATTGAATATTTAGCCGATCACATCCAAGAAATGAAAAATGCTATTGAACTTGATGGTGTGGACTTATTCGGGTATACTCCTTGGGGTTGCATTGATTTAGTTTCAGCTGGAACCGGAGAAATGAAAAAACGGTATGGCTTTATTTATGTAGACCTTGATGATAAAGGCCAAGGCAGCCTTAAACGCTCAAAGAAAAAATCATTCTATTGGTACAAAAAAGTAATTGCTACAAACGGTGATGACCTATCTAATGAAGAATAAGGAAAAAGGATTCGGCTTACGAATCCTTTTTCTCCTTTACTCACAAAAGAAGAGGTGAATATATGATTCAAATAACAAAAAAATTGGTGGCTAAGCTTATTGCTGAACAATTTCCTGATTGGCAACATTTACCGATTCAACAAGTTGCTAAAAGTGGTCATGACAATCGCACTTTTCATTTAGGTAATGATTTGAGTGTTAGACTGCCAAGTGCTGAGGGTTATGCAGAGCAGATTGAAAAAGAGTATAAATGGTTACCATATTTACAAAACTATATCAGCTTGCCAATTACTAAACCAATAGCCCTAGGCATACCAGGAAGTGGCTACCCGTGGCATTGGAGTGTTAATCAGTGGCTGACAGGAGAAACGCTAAGTCCAAACACAATTGACTCTGAAAAACAATTGGCTTTAGATTTAGCGCAGTTCCTAACGGAACTGGCAGCCGCGCCGGTTGCTGATGCACCGGCTGCCGGTGAACACAACTATTATCGTGGTGGAAATTTAACTGTTTATGATGCGCAAACGCAGACAACTCTTATTGATTTGAAAGATATTGTTGACACTGAACAATGCGCAGTAATCTGGCAGTTAGCATTAGCATCAGCTTGGCAAAATGCACCGGTTTGGATTCATGGCGATGTTGCAGTTGGTAATTTGCTTGCTAAAAACGGTCGCTTATCAGCAGTTATTGATTTTGGCGTTTGCGCTATTGGTGATCCTGCTTGCGATTTGGTGATGGCCTGGACTTATTTTGATACCGATAACCGCAAGGTATTCAAAAACGCACTTAACTATGATGAGGCAACTTGGCATCGTGCGCGTGGCTGGGCACTTTGGAAAGCGCTGATTACCATAAATCAGCATGCGAAGGACTCTGAACTCGGGCAGTTTGCTTATAAGACCCTTGAGCAGATTTTTATTGAATTTAATGAATGATGAACAAGATCGAGGCTGAAGCCTCGATCTTGTTGTCTTTCTCGACAAAATATATTGCTTTATCAATGCTTTTCTGAGATTTCTTTTATATAATCATATTATATAGAGGAGTTTGATGTTTATGTGTACAAGTATTACTTTTAAAACTGATGATCAAATTAATATGCTGGCGCGAACAATGGATTTTGCTTTAGTATTGGATCCGGTCATGACGATGATGCCGCGTAATTATCATTGGCAATCATTATATCAGATAACGCAACCTGATTCACAATTTGCATTTGCCGGACTATCACGAAGCTTTGATGGTCATAATTATGTTTTTGCCGATGGTATAAACGAAGCCGGACTTGCCTGTGCAGTATTATATTTTCCAGGTTATGCCAGCTATTCAGAAAGTTTTGCTACTGGTAAAATTAATTTAGCACCGCACGAAGTTGTGCAGTGGCTCCTTTCGAGTTTTAATAACTTAGAAGATGTTAAGGAAGCAGTAACTAAATTACATCTGATTGACACCCCGTTACCATTTTTAGGTACAACACCGCCATTACACTGGATTGTCACTGATGAAAGTGGAGCATCAATTGTTATTGAACCGCTTGCTGAAGGTATAAAAGTTTATGATAATCCTATCGGGGTAATGACAAATAGTCCTGATTTCAACTGGCACCTAACTAATATCCGTAACTATATAGGTATCAGACCGGAACAACTGACTGATATTACAATTAATGGTACAACTTTTAAACCATTCGGTCAGGGCGCTGGCACTTTTGGACTACCTGGCGATTTCACGCCACCGGCACGTTTCATCCGTACGGTCTTTAATCGCCATGCAATGCGTAATATTCATGGTGAAGAAGAGGCAATTAAAGCGGTTTACCATATATTGGCAAGCGTTGATATTCCTCGCGGCAGTGTCATCACTGCTCAAGATAGCTACGATTTTACGCAACATACTGCTTGTATGGTTTGTCAAAGTAGAACCTACTATTTCAAAACGTATGATAATAACCAAATCAATAAATTGGAATTAATGAAAGAAAATCTTGAAGGCAGTGAACCATTAACCTGGTCAGTACCTAAAGAGCAAAATTACCATCATTTGAATGGGTAAAATGTAAAACCCCTGAAGCCGAAGCTTCAGGGGTTTTTTAGCTTTTGACACAAAGATTTCCAGCTTAGATACGCTATTCATTTCCAAAATGAGATTTTTGTTTCAAAATATGAAAAAGGCTGTCTCATTCTGCGAAACTTTACTATAATGGGGGTAACAGGGCATTATGAAAGGATGAACAATATAATGAGTATTAAAGTAATAATTATGGATGTTGATGGAACTTTAACCAATTCGCAAAAGGGGATATCTCCTAAAACTAAAGAAGCATTATTAAATGCGCAAAAAGCCGGTTGTAAATTAATTTTAGCATCCGGACGACCAACTTCAGGATTAAAAGATTTTGCTGATGAACTTGATATGCCAAATAATGGTGGACTTTTAGTATCATATAATGGTTCTCAGGTTGTTGATAGTAAAACCGATGAAATTCTATTTAATCAGGCAATGACTGTTGAAGAAGGACAGGCAGTACTTGAGCATTTAAAGCAATTTGCTGTTCGACCAATGATTGAT
Organism: Culicoidibacter larvae; assembly: GCF_005771635.1. Lineage (GTDB taxonomy): Bacteria > Bacillota_I > Bacilli_A > Culicoidibacterales > Culicoidibacteraceae > Culicoidibacter > Culicoidibacter larvae. Next base: position 178,479 of record NZ_VBWP01000004.1, read on the forward strand.
AAAAACGAATATATGTATGTAAATGATGTTTATAATTGTATGATTCCATTTAATGGTGAAGAGTTAAACATTATTCAATATGAGTCTCGTGGTGGTAAGTATAAATTATGCGAAAAGGATGATTTAGCATCATTTGCTGATTTTCCATTGAACAAGATTTTAACTGCGGCTGATCCTGAATATTTACAAGCTAATTATAAAGCAATGATGGAACCATTTAAAGATAGCTTAAATTGCGTATTTACAGCGCCATTTTATTTTGAGTATACTGCCAATGGTATTGATAAAGCCAAAGCGCTTGATACGGTATTAATCCCAATGGGATATACCCGTGATGAAATGATTGCTTTTGGCGATGGACATAATGATGCTACGATGGTTGAGTATGCCGGAACTGGTGTTGCTATGGGAAATGCCGTTGATGATTTAAAAGCCAAGGCCGATTATATCACACTATCAAATGATGAAGATGGCATTGCTGTAGCATTGGCTGAATATTTATAATCTTTGAAAAAGGCTGAAATTATGAATATATTTGCGTTGCTGGAACAAATGAATACAATTACTAAAAGCGAACAAAGGGTGGTTGATTATATATTGACCAACCCTTATTCGTTTTTGTCGCAAAACATCAATCAGATTTGTGATACTTGCCAAGTTTCACGCGCTTCGATATATCGACTCTGTCAAAAACTGGAACTATCCGGATTTTCGGATTTAAAGTTAGAAGTCTCAAAGAATATTGAAAGCTATCTTAAAGAGCATGATGTTCTTAAATTCAATTTTCCATTTCATAAAGAAGAGGTTAGTGAGCAAATCATTCAAAAAATTAGCAATGATTATTTGCAAACCTCAGCAGCCACACAAAATTTAATGGATACACGCATGCTTGAACGAAGTGCTAAACTATTAAAAAATGCTCAAAATATTACTTTATATAGCACCGCCGGCAATGTTTTCTTTGCAGAGAACTTTCAATTTCAAATGCAGGAGATCGGTATTAAAGTTCATGTGCCCATTGATGATTACCAGCAACGGTTAAGCGCAGCAGCAAGCAGTAAACAAGACGTCGCTATCCTCATTTCTTTTGGCGGTGGCGGGTCCGTTCAACAATTAATTCAACTATTCAAGCATAATCATACCCCAATTATATGTATTACCTCAGCACAAAAACATAACCCGATAAAGGATATATCTAAATATGTATTGTATATGACCGCTCAAGAAAGTCATTATCGTAAAATATCATCATTTTCAACCCGACTGTCATTGCTCTATATTCTTGACTGCTTATTTGCAAGTTATTTTCAACTTGATTATGATAACAATATTCATAAAAAATTACATTACTACAAACTCTTATCTAATCAACAAACTATTTAGGGAGAAGTGGAAATACTAAATTTCAAGAAATTCAGTATTTATTTTATAACCTGACAGACAGTTGTCATAAGTATAGTTTATAATATAAAGAGAGGTGATTAGTGTATGAATACTATAAACAATCCGCTGGTTCAAGAAAAGTTTTCGCTTTATCCTAAAGCATACCAAAAAAAGTTACTGCAACTGCGTGAGCTAATTTACTCAACCGCATATCAGCTTGATAATAACTTGGAAGTTACTGAAAGTTTAAAATGGGGGCAGCCAAGTTACACAGTAAAGGGCGGCACCCCAATCAGAATTGATGTATTTGATGATAATCAGGTGGCAATGTTTTTCCACTGCCAAACTAATTTAGTATCATATTTCAGAACAGTTTTTGATGATAAACTAACTTTTTCAGGAAATCGTGCTATTATTTTAGATATTAATGAGCCGTTACCGGTTGCTAATATTACTTTTTGCATTGAATCGGCACTTCTATATCATAAGAAGAAAAACGGATAGCCACAGGCTATCCGTTTTAACTATTTCTATCAATTAAAATATCCCTAAAATCCATAAGATAAAGGCCAGGAATACACAAAATATCAACCAAATAAATTCTAAGATTTTGTCTAACATTGTATCTCCTCCTTTAATTACATTAACTATAACAAAATTGTTATGGCAAAACAAATTTATTTAGTGATATACTAATGATATTGGAGGAATTCAAGTATGTCTGAAAATTTGATGATTGGTAAAAAGATTAAACAGGAGCGAGTGCGGTTGCAGCTCACACAAAAGCAGCTGGCAAGTCAGTTGAATGTTAGTGATAAAACTATTTCGCGGTGGGAACGTAGTGATGGTTACCCGGATATTACCTTATTACCACTTATTGCAAGTTCGCTGAATATGCGCTTGGAAGAGCTTTTTAATGAAGCAGACACTATAAGTATTATTCAAGAAGAACCGGTGGTAAAGTCGGAATACCTACAACTAAGTAAAAAAACAGCCATTGGAATTGGTTTTCTGTTTTTATTCTTTATTGTAATTCATTTGTTTGGTTTATTTACTTCAAACATTAGTATTGATTTTATAACTGTTCTACAAATAATTGCTGATTATTTATTTGGGGCAATTTTTTGCAGCATAGTCGTTATTCCGCTGGTTTGTTTAGCAAAATACCTAAAGAATCGACGATTCTCAATATCCGCGAGTAATTCTCAAGATTTGGCATAGACTCTGACTAAGACTTCAGCTTATCATTACAGTATGATAAATGAAATGGAGTCGAAGAGATATGAACCGAATAAACAAATATGCTGTACCATTAATGAATGGAATTATTTTTTTAGCAATTGCGTGCTTACTTATTACACTAGGAATTTTAGTGTTTGATACTGGCCTGTTAAAAGCAACGATATGGATAGTCATGAAAATGTTTTATCCATTTGTTGGTATTTTTTTGGTGGTATTTGCTTTGGTAATGTTGATTATTATCAAAGGGAAGGTAGTTGCTAAATTATTATTAGTTGCTTTGGCAACTTTATATCTTGTGCCATTATTATTGCTAATAAATATTATTTATGTGCCGTACCCGGCTGATTTGGCAACAACAGAACCGCAACTCATTGCTTCGTGGCCATTTAAGAATCCAACCGTTGTTGGCTGGGGCGGTGATGATCCGCAGGGAAATCTACCTCATGCGATTTGGGCATCAGAGCGCTGGGCATACGATATTGTTAGTGAACCATACAATACCGGTTCAACTAATCTTGAAGCGTATGGAATTTATGGTGAAAAAGTGTATGCCCCGGTGTCAGGAACAATTGTTCAGGTTGTCATCGATGAACCGGATGTTGCTCCTAATACCGATAAATTTTCAATAGCAGAAGGTAATCATGTTTACATCCATGTTGCCGCTACAGATTCATACGTATTATTATCTCATCTCAAGCAAGGCACAATCGACTTAAAAGTAGGCGATTCTGTCGAAGTTGGTGATTATATTGGCGAGATAGGTAATAGCGGCAGTACTTCTGAACCGCATTTACATATGCATCACCAGAAACAACATCCTAAGGATGTGCTTATTCCGACGGCAGCTATTGGTTTGCCATTGTATTTTAAGGTTGACGGAAATGTGATTATGCCTGAGAAGGATATGATTATAAAACCATAACAAAAAGCTCAGGCACAATGCCTGAGCTTTTTACACTTTTCTCCCCAAAGGTGTATTTTTATTCAAAAACTTCATTATTAATTCATTGAATAGTGACCGATGATTAGCTATACTTAGATTAATATGTGGCGAGAGGGGATATTATGGTTCATTTTTTAGATGATTATTTAAATAAGAAAAGTGCTTCATGGGTTTTTGGTGCAACTTTAATCTTTAATATAGCTATGCTTATTTTAGCGTCGTTAATTGCCCAAGGGAATCTATTGTTTAGCGATCTTGATTATCATATAATTGCCTCAGTATTACTATACTTTTCGGCAATAATTCCGTTTGTATTCTTTATGAATATTTGGCAAAAAAATGCAGTTATTTTTATGTGGTTTTTATTTGTTGGCACTGGAAATATATTGATAGGAATGTATCTTATGTACCTGACTTTACTTTCAGGTTTAAGTATTGATGCTGCACGATTTTATTTATCAGAAATGAATCATAGCACATTCAGTATGGTAGTTTCAATTGTGGTTCCGCTAATTATTATCTTGCTGACATGTTGCTTTGTGCATTTGAAGATGAAGCAGGATAATGAGATAGAATAAGGCAACTTTACTTCTATAAATTAAAAACACAAGCTTATATAAGCTTGTGTTTTTAATTATATCAAATTTTTTTACGATTTTTATTTACAACATAAAGTATGCCGGCAGACAGTACGGTTAAAACGCCAATTATAATAGCCTCCAGTGAATTACTTCCTGTATTTGGTAGTGTTGTAATTGTACTTGTAAGGTTATTATCAGATGTTTCTGAAACGCTATTTTCTTGCCATTGTGCGTATAAGATTAGATCATTTTCAGGCATAGCATCAGAATTGAAATTCCATTTAGTGCCGCCAATTGGTTCAGTGTACCAACCTAAAAAACTATAACCAGGTTTAGTTGGAGTTATTGGCTTATTAATCACATCTCCATAAGCTATAGTATTTTCTTCAATAATGCTACTATCCACAGAAAAACTCACTTTAAACAGCTCTTTAAGCGGTTGGTTCACATTTCCGGAAAATTCATAATCAAGTTCATATAGACCAAAATTATAAGAAAAAACATGATTAAAAGAGTAGGTAAGATTTGAAGTATAAGTTAGCAAATCCCAAGAAATATTTGGCTCCGAATAAATACCATTATTACTAATGGTTTCTGGATTAATAATCGTTCCATCAATATTTGTAATATCATTTTGAATAGTAATATGTTCAGCAAAGTTAACTGGATTTAGATTTATTTCTTGTTCAGCTAAACGCAAAACTGACATTCTTGGAAAATTGAAATTTGTAAGTGAACTAATATCACTGATTTGATTTCTATCTAAAAATATAGTGTCTAAATTTGGAAAGTGGGTTTCTGTAAATGGTGTAATATCGCTGATTTTATTATCATCCAAAAGAATGTGCCTTAAATCTGGAAATGTTGCATTTTTGAGTGGTGTAATATCACTGATTTGATTTCTACCCATTCCTAACCCCTGTAATCTCGGGAAATTAAACGATGCAATTGGATTAATATCGCTAATTTCAAGGTTGTCTAGTCCCAGACTCAGAAGAGATGGGAAATTTGCTGTTATAAGTGGACTTATATCACTAATTTGATTGTTGTCAAACCCTAAAACTCGCAGCGACGGAAAACTCGCGGTTGCAAATGGACTAATATCATCAATCTGATTATCATTAAGTATTAGTATTTCTAGAAGTGGAAATTCGCTTGTAGTAATTGGACTTACATCATTTATTTCATTGCCATCAAGATATAAAATTCTAAGTTCTTTTAAATGTTGAATACCATCTAAATTGACAATATTCTTTAATGAAGCATATAACTGATCAATAGAGTCTAGGTCGCTTTGTGTAACAACTGTGTCACTAGATACACCAAATAGCGATGCAATTGTTGATGCGAAATTTGCATCAGGAAATATTTCATTGATTGCTGCTGGCGGTGGTGTAGATTCATATGTCGCTTGTACAATCTCTTTTTGTGATTCACCAACATATATTGATGTTCCAGTTATTGTTGTTAATAGTATAAAACTAAATAAAATTTTTGAAAATATTTTCATTTTAATTTTCCCCCATATTTTTTTAACGTTTTAATTCTCTCAAAATTATTATTATTTGTCAACCCTAAACCCGGTAGATTTTTTAAATCAGTCCAGTATGTAAAAGTTAAACGGACCAATACTTGCATTCACAATTTCTTATTGTTATAATTCTGTTAATATTAAATTCAGGAGTGATAATCGTAATGAATCTTAGCTTTACTATTTTGGAATGTTCCGATAAACAGGAGTTTGTTGATAGTGTCTGTATTGCCGGTTTATTAGATTACAACCTCAAACAAACAAATAATAAACTTCAAATTCCAGCCCCGGAAATTATTAAGGTTGCCCGTAATCAAGAGGGGACAATTATTGGTGGTATTTCTGGATCAATGTTTCTTTCAGGTATTGAAATTGAAACCCTTTGGGTTGATGAACGTTATCGCGGCCATCGGATTGCTTCAACACTATTGAGTACAATTGAAGACGAAGCACGTAAGGCAGGATGCCAAGTAGCTTATTTAACAACATATTCATTTCAAGGACCGGATTTTTATCCTAAATGCGGGTATGTTTTCTGCGGAAAAGTAGATGGTTTTATCGATGATATTTCGCTATATACTTTTAAAAAAGAGCTTATAGCATAGTTTACTACTAACAGTTTTAATAAAAGCGACCTCATCAAGGTCGCTTTTATTTTAGATTATTCCCGACTAGCGTTCGAAAACGACACATATTTCATTAAATATTCATTGATTATGTGAGCAGGTTATTCTATACTTGATTCAAAAATAGAGTAGATATGACTTGGAGGATCTCCCTTATGTATGAAGAGATAATCAAAAACTTTATTAGCCATGGATATATAATTACATTGCAAGTAGATAGTGGTTATGAGGCAGTACATAATGATTTTACTTTTTCGCAAATGATTGAGGATAATTATTATTTTGAAAGCTGCTTGTCACTATCTAATGATGAATTATTGTTAGTTTATGACATTCTTTCAGGAGAGTATGAAGAAGATTTTTTTACTGGCAAACCTAATGTCGAATTGATGAAACAATACAAAGAGAGAATACAACTTGAAGTGGGACGTTTAGAACTTAGCAAATATATTGGAATTAGTCCATATGTTATTGAGTCTATTTTATGATCTAAGATACAGTTTTAAGTACATATGTATTATAAAAAAGACCCAAATATTTGGTCTTTTTTATAATATATATTCGTGTATAATTATGGGTGCACTGCTTTGCAAACTAGCATAAAAAGGAGAATAATAATGAAATTTTGTAAACTTATGATAAGTTTTTCACTAGTGGTTTTTGGTGTTCTCAGTTCATTATTTATTACTGCTACCCAGCAGAATATTTCTGTTCAAGCATCACAATCAACAACACCGCCGCCTGCGGCTATTAATGAGATTTTTCCTGATCCAGGTTTAGCTCAGGAAATTCAAAAAATACTTAATAAAAATTCTGTTTCCGATCAAGTAACTCAAGCTGAGTTGAGTAGCATTAAATATGTGTATGCAAGTAGCAATAAAATTGAGAATATAACCGGTATGGAATATCTTATACATCTAACTCGTTTAAATTTAATGAATAATCAGATTAGTGATATTAGTCCATTAGCAAGCTTGGAAGATTTAGAGTATATTCATTTAGATAATAACAAAATCACCAATGTTGAGCCATTAGCAAACAAAAAGAAAGCCCTAGAGATAATGGTATCTGATAATCAAATTACTGATATAAGTTCCCTGTTAACTCTAACAATGAATTCTGAAGTTGCTGATTCAATAATAGTATATGCTGATGATCAAACTATCACTAAGCAGATTATTCCTTGGAGTGTCGATATTGATGTTGTTAATAGTATTGTAGATACTGATGGTAATATAGTTTCACCAAATAAAATAAGCAATAGTGGAAGTTATGTTGGTCAAACAATTAATTGGAATCAATTACCAACAGATCTTGAAGAAGTTTCATATAATTTTTCCTATATACAGCAATATGTGAATAACAATGGTTTCACTACATATGTACGTTTTTCAGGAAAAGTGGTTCAACCAATTACCCAAACCAAAGAAATGTATACAGTAACTTTTATTGATCAGTCAGTTATTTATAATTCAGCAGCTGTTTCCACGGATGATCTGATCACGCAGCCCATTTCACCAACTAAAGATGGATATACATTTGTAGGATGGAATACAGTAGCTGATGGCAGTGGCATTAATTGGAACTTTACAGAAAACACTATGCCAGCAAACGATATTACATTATATGCACAATATACACTAAATCCTATAACTCAACCAACAGAGTCGAATACAACAACCAATAATCCAATAGTTCTCCCAACAACAGGGGAAAAAACAAGCGAATTGTTGCTTTTTGGACTAGGAATGCTATTTAGTGCAAGTGTAATAATTTTATCTAAAAAGAGAATGAATTGAATCCTGAATAGAAAATAAAAGATGGTGAAGCCAAATGTTTCACCATCTTTTTAAAATTCACAAAAATACAAAAGTACATAGTTTTCATTATACATGCGTTGAGTTATATTGGCGGACTGTAATATTAGTATAAAATAAGATAATTTGAGTATATCAAGATAATTTTTTCATGATTCACAATAGCAATTGCTGTTGTGTGTTTTTTTGATATAATATTAGATAGGATCTCATAAATTTTCACAAAAGAGTAGTGTTTTATGTATCAGTATATAATATTATGAAAGTGTATAAAAAAAGGGGATAAACATACTTCCTTAATAGACTTGATATATGTGCACATTAGAAGAATACTAGATATAAATATATATAGAAACGGGGGATATATTTGGGAAAGAAAATTGCTGTCACATTACTTATTATAGTAGGTGTTTCATTATTATTTTTTAGTGGTAAATTATTTTCGCAGAAAATATTTGAAGAAATGAATGCAGTAGAAATATCAGCTGTAATTTCAAACATAAGCGTGACGGGAACGGGCAAAAATAAAGAAGTAAAAGTTTTTGTTACCTACTCATATAATGGTGTGGAATATAAGAGCATGCCAATTAATTATAGTAATTCAGACATGAGAGTTGGGAATATAATAAAAATTAAAGTAAATGAAATGGATCCGAGTGAAATATATGGAGATATTTATTTTATAATAGTTATTTTATTTTTCTTTAGTTTAATACTTTTCGCAGTCAGTATTTATTTAATAACTACTATCAAGAAAGATAACGGTATAGAAGATGACATCAATACTATCCAGTACCATTCAACAGAAGAAAATATAAATTCTATTGTTTGGGAAAAAGCAAACTCACAAATTTCAGAAAAAATATCGAATATACTTATTAAAAAAAAGCAACAAGATAAAATTAACGCACTTATAGTTTCCATTCCTTTTTTCAGTTTTACTCTCCCCATGATTTATTTTGTTTTTTTAGAATTTAGCAAGGGTGGTGAATTAATAGTAAAAATATTATTTCTTGTTCTCCTAGTTTTTTTTGTTTTGATGTGGATAATTGGAGTGCTGATTCCTACTTTCTTTATTAAAGAATCCTTTGTTAATAACTATCTTGTTTTTGAAGCGAAATGTATAGATGTAGGACGTACTACTATGCTGGGCTCAAGGGGAATAACTAAGTACTATGGTTATTTCCAAATAAACGGTCATAATATTTTCACAAGAATTGAACCAGATGAATATAGAAACTCTGCTGCTATTGGCAAAAACTATATTTTTTATAAAGTTGATTATTCTGGAGGCACTAAATATAAATTCAACAACAAAAAAAGTAAACAATTAAATGCAATAATGTTTGATAAGTTAAATGATTCAACTTAATATATCTTGTAAAACAGATAATCAAAAATTAAATGTTAGAAGATGAAAGAGGTTAATAGTATGATAAAAGGCGATAAAATTGAATTGGTTCCAGCTACATTGAATGACAGACAAAAAATATACGAGTGGTGTTACCAATCGGAAACTACAAAATATCATTCTGGTCCACCAGATTTTCCACATCATCCTATCCCAACATATGAGGAATTTTATGCATCTGATGATGGTGGTTACTTGGAATATTTTTTCACAGGAGAAAGGCCAAGTGATGGCAGGGGATTTCTCATTGAAAATGAGAGTGGAGCTATTGGTTTTATCAGTTACTGCGCTTTTCACTTGAAGCCAGGGATTGCAGAGCTTGATATTTGGATTGCGAGCGAAGCTACATGCGGAAAAGGATTTGGTACAGACGCCCTAATTTCTCTTAGTAGGTATTTAAACGGGGCTATGGACATCCAAAAAATAATAATTGCACCATCCAACAAAAACACAAGAGCTGTTAAAGCCTATGAAAAAGCTGGCTTTAGGAAAACGAATATTGCTATGCGTGAATTTCTCTCACCAGAGTATATATCACTTTTTAGTGATGGTGACTATGGTGCAAATGAAACTGTTATTTTGGTATTGGAGTTTTAATTGTAGCAAATTCCCTTAGTAATGCTAAATTTGAAATGTTAATGATGGTAGAGATAGATTATAATCAAGCAGTTGATATTGAATCACACATTACTTCATATAATATATATTATGTAAACCTATACAATAAATAAAACACGCTGGTATATATAAATAACAACCAACGTGTTTTTTCATAAGCAATTTTATTAACTATATATTTATATTTTCACTGACATCTGGTTGATCTTTATCTGAAATAAAGAATAAAATAATTCCTTCTAAACCACTTGAGATAAAAAGTATTGCAATTGTCCAGATAAAGATACTGAACGCTAATTGAGCATTGAAGAATGCCCATATACTTATTACAATTACAAGTATATTTAAAATTATTGATGTTATACCTAACCAGTTAAAACGTTTTTGTTGAAACAATATCGCTGTATGACTGATAGCTCTGAATAAAAACCAGAAAATAAGTATATATACCAATACTAATGTAATTACAAACGAATTACCAATCAAAAGCATAAGTCCAAAAATGAATCCTAATGCTGATTGAGTAATAGCAAAAACCTGTAGTTCCGGGTTATCTTTTATCTTAATTGAACGATATATTGATACCAATCCAGAAATAATTAGCAAAATTCCTGAAATGTTAATTATCAATCCGGTTATTTGTGTCGGCCAAATAATAATTATAATACCAAGAATAATGTATAGTAAACTTTCAAATATTGTAAAATATGAATTTCCCTTTCTCATAATATTACCTCCTCTATTTAACACTAATATACTATACTTATTGCTATATATGTATCGTTATGCTCATTTTTATTTAAATGAAACTGACAATATTATATTTAATCACAATTTCATTAGATTTGACCGTTTTTTGCAAATTTCCAAGTTATTTCAGCGATTATTCTTATATTATTTTATGGTATCTTTAATGAGGTTATTATTTTATAACAATCTTTTTTAATTTTCAGGGGGAAATCAAATGAAAATTTTCAAAACAATATGTAGTATTGTTCTTTTTTCTGCGGCATTATTTGGAACTACTACTTTAATAAATACACATGATGAGACTGTTGTACATGCAACAAGCTCATCCACTACACCACCAGCGGCAATTAATGAGGTTTTTCCTGATGCAAATTTTGCCGAAGTAATTCGGCAAGCACTTAGTAAAGCTTCGATAGCTGATCAAGTAACCCAGGATGATTTAAATTCTATTATGACTTTAAATGCAAATAATCAAAATATCATTAATATCAGTGGTGTTGAATACTTAGCTAGCATCAAAACATTATTTCTATCTAATAACCAGATTAGTGATTTAAGTCCACTTGAAAGCGCAAGCCTTCCGCAATTGGAGAATCTTTATTTATCCGATAATCAAATTAGTGACATAACTCCGCTAGCAACTCTTAACACTCCTAAATTATATAATATCTATATGTATAACAATCAAATAAATGATTTAACTCCTTTAGAGAGTACCTATTGGCCGGATTTACATACGGTTTATTTATTTAACAATCAAATAAGTGATCTTGCTCCAATAGTTAATGCTCATTGGCCTGAATTACAACTACTACAAGTTATGGATAACGAAATCAGTGATTTAACTCCTCTCGCTAATACTGCTTGGCCAAAACTTGACACATTGCACTTATCTAACAATCAAATAAGTAATCTCACTCCAATAGTTAATGCTAATTGGCCGATTCTTCATGTTTTTTCTGCCGGAAACAATCAAATCAGTGATCCTTCACCACTACTTGATGCCAGCTGGTCCTCTGCTCTATATTCTTTAGACTTAAGCAATAATAAAATCAGTGACTTATCACCATTTGCAAATGCAAACTGGCCAGATTTATATGATATACATTTAAACCAAAATCAAATTGCTGATATTACGCCACTAACAAAAGCAAATTGGCCAACTTTATCAAGCCTTAATTTATCTAATAATCAAATTATAGATATTTCAGCACTATCACAAGCTAACTGGCCATCATTGACTTGGTGGAATATTAGCAACCAGTCAATTACTAACTCATCAATTACTTGGAATAACCAGCTAACCATTACTAATAAAGCGACAGATATTAATGGTCATTTAATTGACCCGGTTCTAATTAGCGATGATGGCACATACTCTGATTCAGTAATTTCTTGGTCGACAGTAGCCAATGAAGATACCAGCCTATCCTACATATTTAATAGTTATGTAACAATTAATGGCATCTATTCACAATTTTATGGTCAAGTTCATCAACCTATTGAGAAAACTTATAATGTTACCTTTATCAATGAGAATCAAACTTATAAGACAATGCTTGTACCTAAAAACACTTTTGTTACAGAACCTGCTGCACCAGCAAAAGATGGGTATACATTTGATGGCTGGTACACCGAGGCGGGCGATAAATGGTTGTTCGACAGTAATACTACACCTGCAAATGACATAGTATTGTATGCGCAATATAAATCAGACACTACTGTCACACCTGCTCCGCCAATAGATTCAACTGATAATACTACCATTTCATTGCCAACAACCGGTTCCAACCTTACAGAAATGATCCTTCTTGGAACAAGCATTGTCATAATAAGCTTTGGCTGTATTCTTCTGCTCAAGAAACGGAGTACTAAATAATTGAAAACAGAACTCTTCATTGAGTTCTGTTTTTTTATTTTTATTGAAAAGACGAAAAAAAGAGCTCATTAAGCTCATTTTTTCAACATCACTACTTACTAGAGCGACGTTTTATAATATAAATACTTCCGGCTATAAGGATAATGCCTATAGCGGTAATAAACATAGTGTTCTGTCCGGTAATTGGTAATTCGCTGTTATTATCAGATGAATTATTTGAAGAACTGTTGTTTCCTGTACTATTATTTTCTGTAGATGTTTCGACTGATTCCCATTGTGCGTATAAAGTCATATTTCCAGCTAATGCAATTTGATCTCCAGGAGTATAACTACTGCCACCACCATCGGCTTCGGTATTCCAGCCTATAAACTGGTATCCACTTGGATGTGTTAAGTATTGACTGCTAAGCACTTCAATTTCGTTGCCACTGCCGGTAACTTTATAAATGTTTGTTGGCTCGGTGCCGCTATAATAAGTAACACCATCATAGTTATGTGTTGGCATTGTATTCCAGTTACCGTTATTGCCATCAAAATTAATTGCAACATTTTCAACAGCACCGATGTCTGGTGTTGAGATATTACGAGTAAAACCACGTTGGTCTTTAGTAATACTTGTTGCAACGCCTTTTCCAGCAACTGGATTGTCAGTTGGTACTCCAGCAGGCATAATTGCAATTGTTGGAATCTGAGCATAAAAGTATCCGTTTGTAGTTGCATTATTATTTCCAGCGCTTACATTTGATTGATTTGTAGAAAGAGCGACCTCAGCAATTGCCAAACCAAAAACAGATTCACTGCTCATTGATGGCAAAACTATACCATCATCAATACCAATGTTACCACCAAGATTATTAAGAACACCGCCCGATGTACCATCATATAAAGTTGAAATTGTAATATTTGCATAATCAGAAGCAACTGGTTGATTACTGCTATCAGTAACATAATTACCAAATAACAAGTTATTTTTCATATTAAGCGTTGGATACACTTTAACAGCTCCGGTATCATAGTGAAACCCGATTGCACCGCCTCGAGCGTTACCAAAGTTACCAGCTTCAGTGTTTACTCCAGAAGCCATATTCTTTACAAAAGTATTACTTTCCAAAGTTGCATTTGCTGATTTTGAAAACTGAATTGCTCCACCTGGTGCATCGTATTTTGGAGCGGCACTGATACCTAACCCATTACCAACATTTTCACTGAAAGTATTGTTAGTGATAATATTGGTAGAAGTTGCACCATAGTTTTGCAACATTAACGCACCACCATCATCATATGAACTATTTGCATTAAACGTTGAATTTGTCAAAGAGAATGCAATATTCACATTATCTGAATAAACACCAATTGCGCCGCCATCGGCCCATGGCCCATATGCACCGTTATTTGGATTTACTGTTGCATTATCCTCAAAATAGCTATTATCAATTGAAAAAGTTGAATTAGCTTGCGGGAAATGGAAAGCAATTGCGCCACCTAAGTGTTTACTGGTGTTTCCAGTAAACACACTGTTATTAATCGTTAAATTTTTACCATTTTTTAAACCAATTGCACCGCCGCTATATCCGAGCGCATCTGATTTATTTTTATAAAAAGTAGAGTTGTTAACGGTTAAATCATTATTACCGCCATCAAAGTTTAAAGCGCCACCGGCACCGGTATTCGTGTTAAATTCAAAAGTTGAATTATTAATTTCAAGATAGCGATTTACACCACCGGTACCGTTAAGGGCACTGCCATTAATTTTTGAAAACATACTGTTTTGAACAATAAAATGCCCAACACCTAATGTTAGACCACCACCAGCTGCCCCAACGGCAACTGTGTCTCCGGCAACAGTATTTGAACCTAAGAAGGTAATACCATCGATAGTTACAGTGCCACTGCCGGTATTATTAATATTCAAATGGCGAACATTTGTTGCCATAGGTTGTAAGTTAATATCATTACCTAAAATAGTAATATTATAATTATGCGCAATTGCAATACTTACTGTTGCACTTAGTGAATCAGGAAATCCAGACCCCAGTGTAATAGTTGTGTCTTCAGTTGCTGACTCAGCAAAACTTTTCAATTCTTGTGGCGTATTTGCCTCGACTGATGTATCTGCATGAACTGCAAATTGGAAAGTTGCACTTAAGAGCACAACTGACAGTAAAACTCCAAAAAATTTCTTCATTAAAAAGACCCCCGTTTTTAATATGATTGGAATCTTTATAATATCACTTCTACTCACATCTTACAAGCCATTCCCATATTTTGCAGAAAAAGAAAAAAACGCAATCCTTAATTGCGTTTTTTTATCACTTTCGCCTTTAAATCATTAAATTCATCGTTAGTGATTGTTTTTTGATCCAAAAGCTTTTGCAGTCGTTCAAGATTACTGATAATTGAAATTTCTTTGTTATCTGTTAGTGCTTGTTGTAGTTCCTTCTTTATATTGTTGTTGCGATTCTGTTGAATATATCTGGTGCTGATCAACGTAGTCGGAATTGAGAAGGTCGCAATACCAACTACTGACAAGGCCATAGCCAGTACTCGTCCTGGTAAACTGATAGGCACAATATCACCATACCCCACTGTTGAAACTGTTTGAAACGCCCACCAAATTGCGTCGATTGGATTCCTGAATACTTGTGGCTGTAAAGGATGCTCCACCGAAAAAATGATAAATGCTGATGCTAATATGATAAGGAACACCGAAAACAAGCTCCAAAGCAATAAGCCACGTTCTTTTTTTATAATACTAAGAAATTCTTCTTCATATTTTTCTTCCTTCGGTCTATTGCTCAATTCACGATAAAGGGCAAATCCAACAATAACTTTCAGTAGACGAACCCCTTGTAGTTCAATCGCCGCAAATGGGACTATTGAAAGTACTTGAATAATTCCGCTGATTGAAAAAATATACTTTACCTTTTTCTTGGCAATAATAATATTCCAAATGTACTCGACAATAAATATCAAAGTTACCACAAAGTTAGTAATTTGAATAAATGGACCATATGTTTCTAATATTGGAGCAACAGTAAACACAATAATTAAAAGCGCATTGATGACAGTAATTATAAAAAATATGAAGCGTATTTTCATTTCCATGTTCATATTTTGCAGTCTTGCAGCAAAACTAGTTGATTTCATAGATAGTTCTCCTCTCCCCTCACTTATTTATACCTTACCACCAGTAAGAATAATATCCGACTTTTCAATAAAATGATCCGGGTGATATGAAAGTTTGGTTTTACGCAACCCCTCAATACCTAAATCTTGCTCGCGATTAATATACATGGCATCTTGCAAACAATGAGCAACAAATTCCTGGTTGATAATCTGGAATGAAGCATGATAATCAAGATTAGCTTTCTCAATATGAACAACCGCCATATTCATGCTATCAATAACTTCGCCAATAGTAAATGCTACCAGATGATTATCAACAATAATATAGCCACCCGATAACTGCAAAGCAGAAAAATGCTCAAGCATATAAAGAATTGCCTTCTGCTCTTCTGGAATACGATTGGTTAACTCAATAATAGCACCATGATACTTTGATATAAAATCATCGCCAATAGCAAAATACTGATAATCTGGATATTCACGTTTAAAGTGAGAAACATGATTCCTTTTAGCCTGTAATTTGCGCCCCGATAAAGTAGTCAGCTTTTCACGCAAATATACATAGTCAAAATCATCACGAGTTTCAACTTGCTCAACTACCTCAACATTATCATCCAATAAACGTAAGTGTTGCGGGGTAACAATTGCATACCAACAATCTTGGTGAAAATGCTCAATAAAGTAGCGCTGTAATTTGGTAATTACTCCATCTGATATATAGTTTAAATGGCCATCGACCAGTGGTAAGATGGCCATTCTCCGCCCATGGCGGTTTATAATCATACAGAAATACTTATCAATAATTGCATATTTAGTTTGATATACTTCTTGCCAAGCCATAAGATTAGCAAAAGTAAGTTCAGAAGCCGGACTGCCGGTTGCATGATAATATTTATTGTAGAGTTCCCGTTCGGCCAAAGTTAATGGCTGAAAATTCATTGTTATTTTCCTTCTTTCACCATAATTCCTAAATCATCTAACTGAACTGTATCGACTGGACTTGGTGAATCCATCATTAAATCACGGGCTGACAATGTTTTCGGGAATGCAACAACATCTGAAATAATATCGGTGTCAGTAAGAATCATGGCAATTCGATCAATACCGATACCCATACCGCCATGACTTGGGGCACCATATTGATAAGCTTCAATTAAAAAGCCAAACTGTTCTTGAGCCTCTTCTTCACTAAATCCAAGGGCTCTAAACATATGCATCTGCATTTCCGGGTCAGTAATCCGGATTGATCCTGAACCAAGTTCATAGCCATTTAACACTAAGTCATAAGCTTGAGCATAGCAAAGCTCCGGTTTATTATCAATTAAGAATTGTTCATGTTCAGGTTTAACAGCTGTAAATGGATGGTGAGCTGCCGCATAAGTTTTAGTATCTTCATCATATTCAAATAACGGCCAGTCAATAATCCATAAGAAGTTATATTGATTGCGATCAATTAAATTAAGTTCTTTACCTAATTTTGAACGCAATGCACCAAGGCTTGCTTGAACAACGCTTTTTTGGTCAGCAACAAATAATAACAAGTCGCCTTCCTCTACATCTGCACGTTCCTTTAATTCAAGAGCATGAATATCAGTAATAAACTTACTAATCGGACCATTGAAGGCACCATCAGTATACTTTACCCAGGCAAGCCCTTTAGCCTTATAAATAGCTGCAAACTCGCCAAGTTTATCAATATCTTTACGTGAGAATTTATCAGCAGCACCTTTAACATTTAATAAGTTAACCATTGGTGCTTCACTAAATACTTTAAAATCCATAGTCGCTACTATATCAGTCACATTAATTAGCTCTAAAGCAAAACGTGTATCCGGCTTGTCACTGCCGTAGCGCGCCATGGCTTCGTCAAATCCTAAGGTAGGAAACGGTGCCGGAATATCAACACCTTTAACATCTTTCATCATTTGCACCATTGCCTGTTCAAGAAAACTGCGAATTTCAGTTTCACTGGCAAAACTCATTTCCAAGTCCAATTGCGTGAACTCCGGCTGACGGTCAGTACGTAAGTCCTCATCACGAAAACAACGGGCAATTTGATAGTAACGCTCGAAGCCTGAAAGCATTAATAATTGCTTGTAAATCTGTGGTGATTGCGGCAAGGCATAAAACGTACCTTCATGAATCCGGCTTGGCACTAAATAGTCACGTGCTCCTTCCGGCGTTGATTTCGATAAAATCGGCGTTTCGATTTCAATGAAATCATTATTATCAAAAAAGTTGCGAATACTGCGATTTATCTTTGCACGTTCAATAATCCGCTCTTTGATAGAAGCACGACGTAAATCAAGATAACGATAAGTCATTCTGGTATCTTCTAAAACTTCGCTGTCATCACTAATAACAAATGGTGTTGTTTTAGCTTTGCTAACAATGGTTACTTCTTCTGCAATCACTTCAATATCACCAGTCGGAATATGTTTATTAATTGATTCTCTGGCAATAACTTCACCGCTTACTTCAATAACAAACTCAGTTCGAATCGTTTTTGCCAACTCATAGTTTTTGTTATCCGGATGAATAACAATTTGGGTAATACCTTTACTATCACGAAGATCAATAAAAATAAGCCCGCCTAGATTACGCTCCTTTGCCACAAAGCCGCGTAATCTCACTTTTTTGCCAATATCGCTGCTTCGTAATGCAGCACAGTTAAATAATTCATTACTCATATATATTCCTGCTTTCTTTTATTCTTGAACAAGTTGGTGCGGATGCTTTTTGAAATAGTCAACTGCATACGAACAAACCGGATGAATTTTATAATCATTAGTTTCACAAAATTTAATCGCCTCATGGACAAGTTCAGAAGCAAGTCCCATACCACGATATAACGGATTTACAAAAATTGATTCAATTGTAAAAACCGAATTCTCTAATGTATAAACCAAAGAACCTGCACCCTTATCATCCAAGTACAATTCAATTGCACGCTCAGTAATCTTAAATTCTTTTTTGAAATTATTTTCCATAATTATCTTCTCCTTATTAAATATATTTTTATTGAAAACGATTCACGCAAGGTACTAGCATCAGCTTTTGACTGATGCGTCGGAAATCAAAGGATTGCACCCTAAGGGTACTTCCTGCGGGCGCGGCGTTTCTCAAAAAAATAATATCTGATAAAAAAAGACGACTCAATCCCTCAAAAGGGACGAAATCGTCGCGGTACCACCCTTGTTTATGCATAAAATTATACATACACTTTAATAGCTGATAACGGTGCTTGCCGACACATCTTTTAATCAATGTGTTCCTCCAAAAGTGTCTTCTCAATCACGTGTTCCAGGTACTCACAGCAAAATATACCATTCTCTTGCGACACGAGTAAATTGATACTCCTCTTTTATTAACAGATATCTTTATAATCCAATGATACTTGAATCAATGTTTACTGTCAAGTTTTATTTAGTTAATGCTTTATTCCCAATATCATGACGATAAAAGAAACCGTCTTTTGATAGCTTATTTAATTCGTAATACACTTTTCTCTGTGCCTCAACCAAAGATTCAGCAAGTGCAGTAACAACTATTATTCGACCACCATCACTCACTAATTGATTATCGACTTCGGCAACTCCCGCCGAAAAAATATCTACATTGTCTAATAACTCAAGATTCTTAATCATGGTTCCGGTAATTGGCTTTTGTGGATAACCTTCACTTGCTAAAACAACGCCAAGAGCAAACTGGTCACGCCACTTAATTACTGGTTTTCGATCTTCCAGAATATCTAAAAGAATCGGTATCAAAGGACTTGCCAACAATGGTAAAATAACCTCAGCTTCTGGGTCACCAAAACGAGCATTAAATTCAATAACTTTTGGTCCGTCAATAGTTGCAATAATTCCACCATATAAGAAACCGGTAAATGGCACACCTTCTTGTATCATTGCTGATGCTGTAGCTTCCATAATCGTCAACAAAGCCTGATGACGCAGTGCCTCACTAATTTGCGGCACCGGGGCATATGCACCCATACCACCGGTGTTTGGACCCAGATCACCATCATAAGCACGCTTATGATCTTGTGATAATGGTATTGGATAAACTTTATCCCGATAAACAAAAGTCATGAATGAAAATTCTTCACCAGATAAAAACTCTTCAATAACAACTCGACTACCGGAACTGCCAAGTTTATTGTCGCCAAGCCAATCATTTAATATCTGCTCAGCTTCATTGTAACTCTGAGCAATAACCACGCCTTTGCCGGCTGCCAAACCATCAGCTTTAATAACAATTGGCAATGATTGTTGTTTAATATAAGCAATTGCTGCTGTTGCTTCATGGAAAACTGCATATGCAGCTGTTGGAATATCATACTTTTGCATCAGTTCTTTGGCAAAACTTTTGCTACTCTCAATTTGAGCAGCAGCTTTACTTGGCCCCCAAATCAATAACCCGGCCGCAGAAAAGGCATCAACAACTCCGGCCGCAAGACTTGCTTCCGGCCCGACAATTGTCAATTCTATCTTTTGTTCTTTAGCAAACTCTGCCAAATCATCTACAGCAGTCTCATCTATCGCAACCCTTGTTGCATATGAATGCATTCCTGCATTCCCCGGTGCGACAAAAACCTGATTCACAATATCATCATGTACAATTTTTTGAGCCATAGCAGCTTCGCGACCACCGCGACCAATAATTAATACCCTCATTTTCCCACTCCTTGACTAATGTTTGAAATGACGAATGCCTGTAGTAACCATCACAATGCCATACTTATCAGCACAAGCAATAGATTCATCATCCTTTATTGAACCACCAGGCTGAATGATTGCCTTCACTCCGGCCGCAGCAGCTGCCTCAACCGTATCCGGCATAGGGAAAAATGCGTCAGAAGCCAAAACACTACCAAGCGCTTTATCGCCCGCCTGTTCAATAGCAATACGCGCAGCACCGATACGATTCATCTGCCCGGCACCAATACCAATAGTCATAGCATCCTTAGCCAAAACGATCGCATTAGACTTCACATGCTTCACAACTTTCCAAGCAAATAATAATTCATCAAGCAGATCTGCTGTCGGCTGAGTTTTTGTTACAACAGTTAAATCATCTGCCGAAATAGTAACACGGTCTTCTTCCTGCACTAATAACCCACCCTCAACACTTACAACTTTAAGTGTAGATACATTATGGTTTTCAAATTGAACCATTAATAAGCGAATATTTTTCTTTTTCTGTAAAATTTCCAAAGCATCAGGAGTAAAATCTTCCGCGAGGATAATCTCGAGAAAGATTTCCGACATTTCTCGAGCTGTTTTGGCATCAACAACACCATTTACTGCAATAATGCCGCCAAATATAGAGGTTTTATCTGCTTCATAAGCTTTCTGCCATGCCTCATAGATTGTACTGCCAATACCTACTCCACAAGGATTCATATGTTTTAAAGCAACAACTGCTGGCTCATTAAACTCTTTAACTATTTGTAAAGCCGCATTTGCATCTTGAATATTATTATATGAAAGCTCTTTGCCATGTAATTGTATTGCGCTGCTTATAGTTCCTTTTACTGCTATTGGTGCAGCATAAAAAGCTGCAGCTTGATGAGGGTTCTCACCATAACGCAATGACTGTTTTAATTCATAACTAAGGGTCAGTTGTTCAGGAAATGTAATATCGCATGCCTTAGTTAAGTATTCAGCGATTAAACTATCATAAGCTGCTGTATGGCGGAATACTTTCGCAGCCAGTTGCTGCCGTAAAGCAAAGCTGGTCTCACCATTTTTAGTGAGCTCTTCAACAACAACTGAATAATCTTCAGGATCAGTTAAAACCGTTACATAACGATGATTTTTAGCAGCACTGCGTAACATTGATGGTCCACCAATATCAATATTTTCAATTGCATCATCATATTGGCAATCAGGGTTACTGATTGTTGCTTTAAACGGATATAAATTAACAACTACTAAATCAATTAAATCAATGTCGTTATCGGCTAATTGCTGCATATGTTGAGCATCATCGTGAACTGCAAGCAATCCACCATGAACATGTGGATCCAAGGTTTTCACCCGACCATCTAAAATTTCCGGAAACCCGGTAATAACCGAAATATTTTTCACCGGAATCGCGGCATCAAGAAGCATTTTCTCGGTACCTCCGGTTGAAATAAGTTCATACCCCAAATCAATAAGTTGTTTAGCCAAGTTGGCAATACCGGTTTTATCACTAACACTAATCAAAGCTTGTTTTTTATTCATACACTTGTCTCCTTCTCTAATAACATGGCAATAGTCTGTGGATATAACTGATGTTCAATTTCGTGCACCCGGCACTCAATTTCTGCCCGCGATTCACTGCCATCAACAGCAAAACCAGATTGAGCAATAATGGTTCCGGTATCCATACCTTCGTCAACATAATGAATACTGACACCAATACGCGGTGCCTTGGATGCAATTGCTTGTCCAATTGCATCCTTCCCCTTAAAATCGGGCAAAAGCGACGGATGAATATTAATAATTCTGCCACCGAAAGCGTCAAGCATCGTATGC
Organism: Culicoidibacter larvae; assembly: GCF_005771635.1. Classification (GTDB taxonomy): domain Bacteria; phylum Bacillota_I; class Bacilli_A; order Culicoidibacterales; family Culicoidibacteraceae; genus Culicoidibacter; species Culicoidibacter larvae. The sequence continues at coordinate 200,913 of NZ_VBWP01000004.1, forward strand.
CCCAATATACGCATATAGCCGGCAAGTACAATTAAGTCCGGATCCAACTGATTGAGACGAGCAACAATCTCGGTTTCATAATCAACTTTGCTGGCAAACATTTTAGGCTTAAAAGCAAAGCATTCAATGCCAAACTCAGCGGCACGATGAATTGCATATGCATCAGGATTATCGCAGATAAGTAAAGCAACTTCAGCATCAATAACTTTATTTATTGTTGCCGCATGGATGGCTGCAAAATTAGAACCATTACCCGATGCGAATACTGCTATTTGCTTCATAAATATGAACTCCTTCTTGGTCGGTAACTTCACCAATAATATAGCCTTGTTCACCATTTTCGGAAATAATCTTCAATGCTTGCTGTGCCTCCGACGCGGGCACAACAACCATAAAACCGATACCCATATTAAACACTTGAAAACACTCTGCCAAATCAATCTCATCAATTTCTTTTAAAAAGCTAAAAATTGCTGGCATCGGCCAATCACCAAAAGCAAATTTTGCTCCTAGTCCGTCCGGTAAACCGCGCGGAACATTTTCATAAAAACCGCCACCGGTAATATGCATCATTCCATGAATATTGATTTCCTTCATTAGTGCCATAACCGTTTTAACATAAATTTTTGTTGGTGTTAAGGTTGTCTTACCTAAACTTTCTTCCATAGTGTTATATTTTTTTTGTAAATCAAGGTTGTGTCGCTGAATAATATCACGAACTAACGAAAAACCATTGCTGTGCAAGCCGCTTGATGCTAAACCAATAATTACATTCCCGGGCTGAATAGCATCACTATTGATTAACTTGCTTTTCTCAACAGCACCTACTGCAAAACCGGCGATATCATACTCACCAGCCTCATACATACCTGGCATTTCTGCAGTTTCACCACCCAGCAAAGCCATACCGGATTCAATGCAGCCTTGAGCTACACCAGCAACAATTGCTTCAATTTGCTGTGGATCATTCTTACTGCAAGCAATATAATCCAAAAAGAATAACGGTTCAGCACCCTGGGTTAAAATATCATTTACACACATGGCCACTGCATCAATACCAATTGTATTATGAACACCCGTTGCAAATGCTAACTTCAATTTAGTGCCTACACCGTCTGTACCTGACACTAGAACCGGTTCCTTTAGTTGCAATGTTGATAAATCAAAAACACCGCCGAAGTTTCCAAAGAAGTCACTAGCACCTTTACGCTTAGTTGCCAAAATGTGTTTTTTGATACGCTCAACTGATTCATAACCAGCTTCCAAATTTACTCCGGCCGCCTCATAACGTTTACTCATACAATCACCTAATCCTTCACAATCTTATTAGCGTTATCCAACTCATCATATACTGCAGTTGGAAACTTTCCGGTGAAACATGCCATACAACCGCCACATTTGCCGCCATCTGCGGTTTTACGACCTATTGCCTTCACCAACCCCTCTTCGCTTAAAAAGACAAGCGAATCGGCACCTATTGTCTCACACAAGGTTGCTACATCCATACGATTACTAATTAACTCATCAAAAGTCGAAGTATCAACTCCATAAAAGCATGGAAACTTTATTGGTGGTGAAGCAATGCGTACATGAACCTCAAGTGCTCCGGCAGTTTTCAGCAACTCTACTATACGACGACTGGTTGTACCACGGACAATCGAGTCATCGATGAGAATAATTTTCTTACCTTCAACAATTGCTCGTACCGCTGATAACTTCATTCGCACGCCGCGCTCACGCAAAGCCTGAGTCGGCTGAATAAAAGTTCGACCGACATACCGATTTTTCACTAATCCCATCTCATATGGAATATGAGATGCCTCAGCATAACCAATTGCTGCCGAAGTGCTTGAATCAGGAACACCAACAACAATATCAGCATCAACATGACTTTCAAGAAATAGCTCTGCACCAGTGCGTTTACGAGCAGTATGCACATTCACACCTTCAATTGCACTATCCGGTCGTGAAAAATATACATACTCCATCATGCACATATCATGTTCTGTTGCAGTTGAATAGTAATGACTCACCAACTTATCACCGCTAAATGCGACAATCTCACCAGGTTCAATATCTCGAATAAATGTACCGCCTACTATATCGAATGCGCAAGTCTCTGACGATACGGCAAAACCTCCACCGGGAAGTTTTGCCACCGATAATGGTCGCAAGCCATTTTTATCGCGCATAGCATAAAGTGTGTCATTATGTAAAACAATAAAAGCAAATGCACCATCTAAATCATTCAGCGACTGAATTAAGCGTTCAATAAACGTACCATGATATTTTTTGAGCAGATGTGCTAAAATTTCGGTATCTGAGGTAGCTTGAAAGATGCTTCCATTCTCCTCAAGCTGGTCCCTAAGCATTGTTGCATTCACAATGTTACCATTATGGGCAATGCCTATAGTTTCTTTGTTAGAACGATACAAGAAGGGCTGAACATTTTCATAACCGCTGCCGCCGGCAGTTGAATACCGGACATGGCCAATTGCTCCACTTCCCTGTAACTTCTCTAATGTACTACTCGGAAATACATCAGCTACTAATCCCTCACCTTTGTGGACCATCACTTGCTCACTATCAAAAGTAATGATTCCGGCTGCCTCCTGGCCACGATGTTGCAGTGAATGCAGTCCATAATAAGTTAGAATGTTAGCGTCGCTATTATTATAAATTCCGAAAATACCACACTCTTCGTGTAAGCCGCGATCAGTATAGATCATGCCTCCATCTCCTTTGTAACGGTAAGGTAATAATTTTGAATACGATTAGCAATTTCAATATAAGCATCTTCAATACCGCCTAAATCACGACGGAAACGATCTTTATCTAACTTTTCATGGGTATTAGCATCCCATAAGCGGCATGTATCCGGACTAATTTCATCAGCCAATACAATTGCTCCCGTCAAGGTCATACCAAACTCAATTTTAAAATCAACTAAGGTAATATCCATGGCAGCAAACATTTGCTTAAGTTGCTGATTAATGATATCGGTCATCTGATAAATAGTTGCCAGTTGTTCATAGCTCGCTAAATGCAATGCCACAGCGTGGTGGTCGTTGATTAACGGATCACCAAAATCATCATTTTTATAACAAATTTCATAAATCGGGCTTTCTGCCACTGTTCCTTCAGCTATGCCTAGGCGAACTGACATCGAACCTGCAATAACATTACGAACAATTACTTCCAAAGCAAAAATTTCAACTTTTTTACATAGAAGTTCACGTTCGTTCAGTTGCTTAACAAAATGAGTCGCAACTCCGCGCTGCTCCAAAATAGTAAATAACTGCGCTGTCATCTTAGCGTTTAGTATTCCCTTATTATGAATCGTGCCCTTCTTTACCCCATTACCGGCAGTAGCATCATCCTTGTAATGAATAATTACTAAATCAGGATTATTAGTTGCATAAACTTGTTTAGCCTTACCTTCATAAAGCATTTGCATTTTATTAACTCGCATGACTTTTCCTCCATTTTTATAAAAAGTACTGGACACCATTAGTGAAAATAGACTGTTCTTTCTCACCACTGATATTTTTCATTAATCCTGATTCATAACGCTCGCTATGGCCCATCTTACCGAAGATTTTGCCATCCGGACTAATAAGCCCTTCAATAGCTAACATCGATCCATTAGGATTATATTCTGGATCCATAGTTGCATTTCCGGCTAAATCAACATATTGAGTTGCAATCTGACCTTGAGCAATCAATTTTTCAAGCACATCATCATTAGCAACAAAACGCCCCTCACCATGAGAAACAGCAATATTGTGAACACTGCCGGGTTCTAATGTCTGCAACCACGGCGAATTATTAGAGATAATTTTAGTCTGAACCATCTGCGAAATATGTCGATTTACTGTATTTCTAAATAATGTTGGACTCTGCTCATTGACAAAACCTAATTCAGCATTTGGCAATAATCCGGACTTCACTAACGCTTGGAAGCCATTGCAAATACCTAAAATCAAACCATCGCGCTCAAGAAACTTGTTCACTGCCTCACGAACTGCCTCATTAAGCAATATATTAACAATAAACTTAGCACTGCCATCAGGCTCATCGCCAGCCGAAAAACCACCGCTCAGCAATAAAATCTGCGACTGTTCAAGTTCACTAACCATAGTTTTAATTGATGTATCAATCATTTCCGGGGTTAAATTAGTAAATGGAACAATACTGGTCTTCGCTCCGGCGACATTAAACGCCCTCGCACCATCATACTCACAGTTCGTACCCGGGAAAACCGGCAAGTAAACTCGCGGTTTTCCCATATTTGTTTTTGCCTTAAACTGAATATTCTTCTCAGCATAAGGAATAGCTTCTAAAACAGTATTCTCAACTTTCAAAGTCTGCGGATATACTTCATTCAGCGGCGCACAATAACGTTGATACAAATGTTCAATTCTGATTACTTCATCAGCAAAAACAAAATTTTCAGCAATCGTACTGCCAATTAACTGCAAATCCCGATGCTTCAAAGCCTCTTTACTTTCAAGTACGAAGCCGCCAAAGTCAACAGCAAATAACTGTTCTTTAGTAATATCTTTTAAATGAACACCTATATTATTTCCAAAACTCATTTCTGCTAGCGCATGTGCTACACCGCCACAGCCAACTGCTGAACATGCCAATAATTGTTTCTGCTGATGAGCTCGTTCTATATATTCAAAATGTGCTTTCAATTGCGAATAATCCGGCATGTCATGAGCTAAACGATTATGTGGTAGCCAATAGACATATGAGCCAACTGATTTGAACTCTGGTGAACAAACTTGTTCGGTATTTGAAGTCGTCACCGCAAATGAGATGAGCGTTGGTGGCACATCAATATCTTGATAGCTGCCACTCATACTATCCTTACCGCCAATTGCCGGCAAGCCAAACTGCATTTGAGCATCTAATGCTCCAAGCAGTGCCGCAAACGGCTTACCCCAACGAACAGCTTCATTGCCTAAACGCTCAAAATATTCCTGAAACGAAAACCGTGTTTGCTGCCAACTTCCACCGGTAGCCACTAGTTTTGCTACTGAATCAATCACTGCATAACTGGCACCATGAAATGGCGACCAGCTGCTTATCTGCGGATCAAAACCATAAGCCAAACAACTTACCGTAGTAGTCACACCATTTAAAACCGGCAATTTCTGCACCGAACTTTGTGTTGGTGTACGCTGCAACTGACCACCATATGGCATAAACACTGTGCTGCGGCCAATACTGGCATCAAACTGGCTCACCATACCTTTTTGTGAAGCCATATTAATATCCGCTAACTGCATATCCCAAAGCGATGATAAGCTTTCTTTTTGATCAATGACTTTCGCAAAAGGACCTTGGTCCTGCGGAGATTCAACTTTCACCTTAGCAAACTGAGCTGCACCATTGGTATCAAGAAAAGCACGCGATAAAGATACAATCTTTTTTCCCTGCCAAAGCATCGTCAAATAATTATCATCCGTCACTATCGCAGCTTTCGTCACTTCAATATTCTCTAACCTGGCAAGCGCTTCAAACTGCTTCTGGTCTTTTGCCGCAACGACGACTGCCATTCGTTCCTGCGACTCTGAAAGTGCCAATTCAGTACCGTTCAGTCCGGCATATTTTACCGGCAAACTATCTAAATTGATTTCTAAACCGTCAGCAAGTTCGCCAATCGCTACACTTACACCACCAGCACCAAAATCATTGCACTTCTTAATTAATAGTGACACCGATTCACTACGGAAAAAGCGTTGTAGCTTCCGTTCCTCGGGCGCATTCCCTTTCTGCACCTCGCTACCGCTCGTTGCCACACTTGCTTCATCATGCGCTTTCGATGAACCAGTTGCTCCGCCAATACCATCGCGACCGGTCCGGCCGCCAATAACTAGAACAATATCTCCGGCAACAGGCTGCTCACGACGCACATGTGCTTTTGGAACAGCACCAACAACGGCACCAACTTCCATATGTTTGGCACGATATCCTTCATCATATATTTCTTTTACATATGTTGTTGCCAAACCAATTTGATTGCCATATGAACTATACCCGGCAGTTGCTCCTTTACTGATAAGTCTTTGTGGCAATTTTCCGTTCATAGTATCAGCAACAGATTCACGAATATCTGCTGAACCGGTAATACGCATCGCTTGATAAACATATGAACGCCCGGAAAGCGGATCACGGATTGCCCCGCCAATACATGTCGAAGCACCGCCAAACGGTTCAATTTCAGTAGGATGATTATGGGTTTCATTTTTAAACATTAAAAGCCATGGCTCTTTAACACCCGCAACATCTACGGTAATTTCTACACTGCAGGCATTTATTTCATCGCTCACCTCAAGATCATTAAGGGCACCGCTAAAGCGTTGATATTTCCCAAATACCGTTGCCATATCCATTAAGGTTATTGCTGATTCAACTTTGCCCAATTGGGTACGCAGATCAAGATATTGATCAAAAACACGCTGAAGCTCACCATTAAATGCCGATTCACTAAAATCAATATCGGTCAAGATTGTTTCAAAAGTAGTATGTCGGCAATGATCCGACCAGTAGGTATCAAGTACTCGTATTTCCGTTTCAGTTGGATTACGCTGCTCAGTCTTTATAAAATATTCCTGAATATGTTGAATATCCGCAAGCGTCATCGCCAAATTCATTTCTGCAAGCAATGCTTCCAAATCAGCACGAGTCATTTCCATAAATCCATTAATATTCATAACTGGTTTAATGCTCACCTTATCATCAAACACTAATGGTGCCAGCATATCTTTCAATCGTGACTCTACCGGATTCAAACAATATTGTTGAATCCGTGTCATATCTACAGCTGTAATCTGTTGGTCAAAGATATACAATACCCCACTCAATATAATTACATCATCAGCATCACCTAATAATGAAACCGCCATTCTGGCTGAATCGGCTCGCTGATCAAATTGCCCTGGCAATGGTTCAATGCAAAAATAATTTTGGCCTTCAAGTTTAACATCTTCCAAAACAACATCAGTAGCTGCTTCAGAAAACACAGTTTTAATTGCTTGATTCAACAATCGTGCTTCAATATGAAACACATCATAAATCTGAATAATTCGTAATGATGCAATATTTAGCTCAAGATTTTGATTTAATTCATCCATTAATGCATGGCTTGCCGTAGCAAACATTGGTTTCTTCTCAACAAATATTCTGGTATTCATTCTCAACATCCTTTATAAAAAAATCACAGCCGCTTATTAAACGTGGCTGTGATAAAAAACATCATCAAAAAATCATGATTTTTATGTAGCCTGTTTATTTACGGTTAACAGCTAGAAACTATTGGCCCATATCGCCAATGATATACATATATTCTATTTAATTAATATCAATAACTGATTGCAGGAAATGCTCTACTTCAACATTATCATAATCTATAAAAGTAACATGCCCCATTTTACGATTCGTTCTTATAGCTTTTTTACCATATAAATGAACATGTGCTTGCTTAGAAAGCCTCGGCAAATATTCCATAAACTTCACCATATGCTGACCGAGTAAATTAATCATCACCGTCGGTGCAACAAGAGTTGTTGCGCCGAGCGGCAACCGGAGTGCAGCGCGAATATGTTGCTCAAACTGCGAAGTCTGGCATCCTTCAATAGTATAGTGCCCTGAATTATGTGGTCGCGGTGCTAATTCATTAACTAATAACTCATCATCGCTAACAAAAAATTCAATTGCTAGTGGTCCTACAGTTGCAAACGCTTCAACCAATTGCGCGGCAATCTCTTCCATCTGCGCAATAAGTTTCACATCTAGCGAATCTGAATCAGCCCATGATTGCGATAAAATATTATTGTAATGGATATTTTTTGCTGGCGGGAAAAAGCTTACCTCACCATTACTATCACGAACAACAATCATTGAGTACTCATCTCTAAATGTTACAAACTTTTCTAAAACACATTGGTGTTTTAGCAACTTTTCAGCCAAGATAATATCATCCGCACTCTTTATTACTTGCTGCCCTTTTCCATCATATCCGCCATTACAGGTTTTTAAGACTGCTGGCATGCCAATGTTATCAAGTGCAAGCAGTAACTCTGCGCTGGTATTAACTGCTTGGTATTCTGCCACCTTAGCCACACTATTTTGCTCAATAAATTGTTTTTCGGCTAAACGATTTTGCGTATTGGTAAGTACCTCTGTTCCTTGTGGCAAACAATATCCTTCGCCAACCAAAACTTCTAAGGTTGCAACATCAATATTTTCAAATTCATATAATAGCACATCAGTTTGCTTAGCAAAGTCTCGAAGCAAATCCAAATCATCAAAACTCCCTATAACAAAACCATCAGCAAATGTAAAAGCCGGAGCGTCTTCATCTTGATCATAAATCTTTACTAAATATCCCATTGTCTTTGCTGCCGTCGTTAACATTTGTGCTAACTGACCACCACCAATTATGCCAATCACACTACCAGGTAAAATCACTTCCATTTTTGCCTCCTAAACCGATTTAATTACGCTATCTTCCAGCACATCCCGAGCTGTCGCATCCGCCTTCGCCGATAATCGTCTGTTTAATTCTTCATCTTCAAGTGCCAGAATTCGTGCAGCAAGCAGTGCAGCATTTTTTGCACCGGCTTGACCTATAGCCATCGTTGCAACCGGAACCCCGGCTGGCATTTGCACAATTGAAAGTAATGAGTCGAGCCCATTTAACGCTCGCGATTGCACTGGTACACCAATAACCGGAATTGTTGTCATTGATGCAATCATCCCCGGTAGATGTGCGGCACCACCGGCACCGGCAATAATAACTGCAATATTATTATTTTTTGCTGTCTTTGCATACTCAATCATGTATTCTGGTGTTCTATGAGCTGACACAATTTTCATTTCATACTCAATTGCAAATTCTTGAAAAATCGCCTCAACAACTTCCATAGTTGCTAGGTCAGACTGGCTGCCCATGACAACACTTACTAGTTTACGCATTAGTATTACCTCCTAAAAACAACAAAAAACGCCATTCGATGAAGGCGCACAGCCCCGTTGAATAGCGTAGTTTATAAATATTCAGTTTTGCATATTGCTTCAGTTTTACGAACAAAATAAAAAACTCCTTTTATTGATGGCACAAATACCCAAAACAGCTCTTTTACAAAAGCTTGGAGTTTAATTATGCGCCATAGCCAATCAATTTACGGTAGATAGGTAGAAACGTGCAGACCTTATTACTGCACTTATACGACTCATTTTCTAATATTTAATTCTGTTTACGCCTATAATATAGCATAAGCAAGGGGCTAATACAAGCCCCTGTTTTAAATTTCTTCAGTGCGTTCGTAAATATATGAAGCTATCTCATCGCTTGCAACCGCTTCCTGACTGCGGTTACGTAAATCCTTCACTTCGAACTTACCGCTGCTTAATTCAGACTCACCAATTATTACCGCAAACTTCGCATTTGCACGCTCAGCCGCTTTAAATTGCGTCTTTAACCCGCGCGACTGATAATCCATATCTGCCTGTAAATTATTCTCACGCAACTGTTGAAGCAAAGTAACTGCAGCAATATTTGCACTGCTATCCATAGGCATAACAAAAACATCTAAAGTATCCTTCAACGGAATAACAACATTTTCACTTTCCAGCGATAAAATTAATCGCTCTAAGCCCATTCCGAAACCAATACCACTTGTTTGTGGTCCTCCAAGCATCTCCGTTAATCCATCATAACGACCACCACCAGCAAGTGATACATTTAGTCCTTTCTCACTTGTGCTGTTCAAAACAATTTCAAAAACGGTATGTTGATAGTAATCCAATCCGCGCACCAGACGATCATCAAGTGTATAAGGAACTTCTAAAGCATCTAAATAGGCGCAGACCTGCTCAAAATACTGCTTAGATGCTTCATCATAATAATCGGCAATACTTGGTGCCGTATTCATGCTAGGATGCGTATGGTCAGCTTTACAATCTAAAATACGTAATGGATTCTTATCAAAACGCACTTGGCAATCCGCACATAATTCTGATAATACCGGACGGAAATGATCTTGCAATGCCTGACGGTATGCTAAACGTGAAGCAGTATTACCAATTGAGTTCAACAATATCTCAATATTGCGTAACCCGAATTGTTGATAGATTTGATAGGCAAAACTAATTACTTCAGCATCTAACGCCGGATTAGCAGCACCTAATGCTTCAACCCCAAACTGGTGATGCTGACGAAAACGCCCAGCCTTCGCACGCTCATAGCGGAAATTAGGCATAATATAATATAATTTTTGTAAGTCTGGTTGTCCAAATAATTTATTCTCAATATAAGAACGAATAACCGGTGCAGTTCCCTCAGCTCGCAATGCTATATGGCGATCACCTTTATCATAGAAATCATACATTTCTTTAGAAACGATATCTGTTGTATCACCAACACCACGCTCAAATAAATCATAAGATTCAAACATTGGCGTGCGTATCTCATGATAATTATAATACTTCGCTGCATTTCTTAAAGTTGATTCGACATACTGCCAGATACGAGTTGCCTCAGGAAGAAAATCCTGGGTTCCCCGTGGTTTTTGAATAATACTCATATTTGTCCTCCTTATAATTGTTCTGAATCTAAAATAATAGTTACCGGTCCATCATTAATCAAGTCAATTGCCATCTCGGCACCAAAAATACCGGTTGCAACAGGTATCTCATGATTAACCAAAACTGCATTCAAATGTTCATACAATGGCTTGGCAATATCAGGATGAGCAGCCTTTGTAAATGAAGGTCGGTTTCCTTTTTTGCAATCACCATACAAAGTAAATTGCGATATCGAGAGAATCTTGCCACTAATCTGATGAATATTTAAATTCATCTTACCATCGCCATCATCAAAAACACGTAATCCAGCGATCTTATTAGCCACTTTCTCTACAACATCAAAAGTATCTGTTTCCGTTATGCCGACCAACAGCACAAAACCATTATCAATTTCACCATGTATTTGGTTATCAATAGTTACCGAAGCACACTTAACCCGTTGAATAACAACCCGCATTACTTACCGCCATCCTCTCTAACGAATGACCCGATCAATCTCATAAACGCCACTCACTTTATTAATATTTACCTTTATCTTTTCAAGATTTTCCGTATCATAGGCAGTAACGACCAAATTAGTTGTCACCGTATTATCAGTATTATTGACAGTAGATTTAATATCTACAATATCAGTTCCAGCTTGATACAATGAGTTGATAAGCTCACTCAATAATCCAGAACGATCAAATGAAAATACCCGTAAATACACTTGATGCTTTGTTTTGTTATAATCCTCAGCCCAATAAACATCAATGAAGCGATTATTTAATGACTTAATTGATGGGCAATCCTGGCGGTGAACAATAATTCCTTTACCTTTAGAAATATAGCCAACAATAGGATCTCCTGGAATCGGTGCACAACAGTTTGCCAAAGTAATCTTAACGTTATCAGCACCAGAAATCTCAACAATATTTTTACTCTGCTTTTGAATTTTCTTAGTCTCTACAGCTTCAACATCTTCATTATCAATTGGAGCTTTATCTTTTTCAGCTGTCACCGGACCCAAAATACGATTGACCACAACCCGGGCAGTAATACTTCCGCTGCCGACCGCAATCAACATATCATCAATACTATTAAACGTAAAACGATCAAGCATATCTTTTGCCTCAGGCAAAGCTAAAACATCACTAGGTTCCTCACCGCGTGACTGAATCTCCTTATCAATTAACTGCTTACCTTTAGCAATATTCTCATCACGACGATCTTTCTTGAAATAAGAACGAATTTTTGAGCGCGCATGACTGGTCTTAACTATCCGCAACCACGCCTCCGAGGGCTTAGCTTGCGGGGAAGTCAATATTTCAACAATATCACCGGTTTGCAATTCATACGACAACGGTACAATCCGGTTATTAACTTTAGCACCAGTCATCTTATTACCAACTTGAGTATGGATTTTATATGCAAAATCGATGGCATTGGCACCCATCGGCAAATCATAGACATCACCCAGCGGTGTGAAAACATAAATATTAGCGGAAAACACATCGTGTTTTACGGTATCAATAAAGTTTTCAGCATCGCCCTCGTCTTCATCACTGGTATTAGCTACTTCCTGAATATCGCGGAACAATTTCAATTGATCCATGATTTCCTGCTGCTCTTGAGCCGAGGAAATCGTTCTATTTTCCTTATATGCCCAGTGAGCGGCAACCCCCATTTCAGCAATATAATCCATTTCATGGGTACGAATTTGAACTTCAAAAATATTTCCATCAAAACCAATTACCGTGGTATGCAATGATTGATACATATTGGGTTTTGGTACAGCAATATAGTCTTTAATTCGTTTTGGAATTGGAGTAAATAGTTTATGAATATAACCTAGAGTTGCATAACATGCCGGCACTGTATCCGTTAAAATCCGGATTGCCAGTAAGTCAAAAATTTCATTATAATCTTTATTTTTTGAAGTTACTTTTTTGTAAATACTATAAACATTCTTTACCCGGCCCTTCATTTCATAAGCAATCTTATGTTCGCCGAGTTCAGAACCAATTGATACCATCATCTTATCCAGCGCTTCCTGGCGATCACGTGTACTCTTTTCAATAAAGCTGACAACCTCTTGATATGATTTCGGATCTAAAACCTTAAACGATAAATCCTCAAGTTCAGATTTAAGTTTGAACATCCCTAAACGGTGAGCAATCGGAGCTAAAATATCCATGGTATCGCGAGCGATAACTTGTGCCCGGTCTGGCTTCAAACCATGAATTGTCCGCATATTATGCAAACGATCGGCAAGTTTGATAATAATAACCCGAACATCACCGACCATTGCCAAAATTAACTTCTGGTAATTTTCATTTGATGTTGGCGTTTTGTCACTGTTATATTGCAGTTTTTCTAACTTAGTAACCCCTTCTACCAGACTTACTACCTCATCACCAAACTCTTCACGTAAATCATCACTGGTTAACGGTGTATCTTCAACAACATCATGTAGAAAACCGGCCGCAAGAGTTTGCGGACCAGTTCGTAAGGTTGCTAGAATGTAAGCGACATGAATTGGATGAATAATGTAAGGAAGTCCTGATTTTCGTTTCTGCTCACTGTGAGCATCACGGGCCACTTCATATGCGCGATGTATAAATGCTAAATCTTCTTCTTTAGTAATGTATTTTTTTACTTCGCGAAGAACATCCTCATATTGGTAAATCTTCTCATTTGGCATCAAGACCCCCTCCTTTCCCTCTCAATTAGTACTGCATTAACGTCAGTGTCTCATATCCATTTAATTTATCTCGTCCATTTAAATCAGTTAATTCAATTAAGAAAGCTAACCCGACAACGATACCGCCAAGTTGTTCAACTAAATCAATAGTCGCCTCAACAGTTCCACCGGTCGCCAATAAGTCATCAACAATCAAAACCCGTTGTCCTGGGGCAATTGCATCACGATGCATACATAAAGTATTAGAACCATACTCTAAATCATACTCCGCCGTAATAACTTCACGCGGCAATTTTCCTGGCTTACGCACAGGAGCAAAACCAATATTTAGTGTCGTAGCAACTGGACAACCAAAAATAAAGCCACGGGCTTCTGGTCCAACAACAATCTCGGCATCAACTTGCTTAGCAAAATTTACAAACTCATTAGTTGCATAAGCAAAAGCTTTGCCATCGTTCATAAGTGGTGTAATGTCACGGAATAAAATGCCTTTTTTTGGAAAATCTTCCACATCTGCAATATAATTTTTTAAATCCATATATTTACTTAACCTCTTTCTTAATTGTCTTTATAAATTGGTATAAATCCCCTGCCGGGCTATACGATAATAACTCCTTAACTTTCCGCTGCTCAATAAACATGTTATACGCAGGTGATTCAGAAAGCTGTCGTTTTTGGTTATTCTCATTATAAAAAACATCTCTATCCTTAATTATAACAAATTCAAGTTCAAAAAACACCTGTAAAATAACCGTTAACATCGAACTATTTATCCGGTGCTGCTCAAATATTTTCAGTACTTCCCGATCATCCAGTGAGAAGCTTTTTATATGATAAATAATTGCATAAGATTGCTTAAAAATTTTATGTTCAAATTGAGCATCAAAAAATGAATCATCTTGGTCAGTGACAGTAATATAGAAGTTGCTGGCTTGACTTGCGTCAATCCTTGCCCGCAACTCATCAATACTCTCGGGATAATCAGCAATCTCTAAAGCATCCTTGCTCCAATCTTTACGATTCACACCATTATTTTTCTTGCTACGGAAATCAAAAACTTGAATATCTTCAATCCGAATATCTTTTAGCATAAGTTGTGCACGTCTTGATTGATTCCATTCATTAATACCAATTGTTCCAACAACATCAATTAAACTATTTGGACTTATCTTACTCAAATAATGTCCAAAGCCAAAGCCAACCACATCAAGTTGTTCTTTATTTCCAGTCAACATAATCTTCAAATGATCTTTTTGTTGACCAATTTGACTCATCGATTTTACTTTTTGATTCAACAAGGCAACAATCGGTTGCTCATTCCCATTACCAAAAGGCTCAAGCAAACTCAACATACTGATTGTATCAGGAGTAAAATCGCTAATATTACCAACAACGTCTATCCTTAATTCTTGTTGTCTTGGATAGTCTTGTTCAATAAAGAACAGATTAAGTCTTTCAATAAATAACGGTAGATTCTCTTTTTTTAATGAAAGCCCGCCGGCATTAGTATGACCGCCAAATTTCTCTAATAAATCACTAGCTGCTGAAAAACTATCATAAATTGAAATAGTATCAAAACTTCTGGCTGAGCCCTTAATAATACCAGGTTCCTCACTATCGCATAATAAAACAACCGGTTTACCAAATTCATGCATAAGTTTACTGGCAACAATACCTAAAATACCCTCATGCCAATCACTTTGATATAAAACAATAAATGATTGCTCATCAAAGTAAGTATCAGCGGTAATTTGTGCTAAAGCCTGATTATGAATTTTAGTTTGAATACTTTTCCGTTCAGTATTAATTGCTTCCATATGCTCAGCGAATTGCTGCAACTCATCATTATCTTGAGATAACATAAAATCTACTGCCGGCGCAGCATCCTCAATACGTCCTAGCGCATTGAGCCGTGGTCCAATAATAAAGCCAAGCGTTTGACTATCAACTGAACTTGCTCCTGCAATCTTCATCAACATTTTCACAGCCGGAATTGTTCCAGCTTGTAATGCTGCCATTCCTAAAGTAACAATTGCCCGATTTTCATCAACCAAAGGCATAATATCTGCAACTGTAGCAATAGCGGCCAATGCCAGCATAGATGTGCACGGCTCCGGTAATTCAAGTAACGACTGAGCCAATTTCAGGGCAACACCAGCGCCACACAATGGCTTAAATGGATAGTTGCCAAGTTCTGGATGCAAAATAAAATCAGCAGCCGGCAATTGTTCACCAATAGTATGGTGATCTGTTACAATCACTTGCATGCCATAACTTTTTGCCAAAGCAACAGCATCTAATGCGCCTATGCCATTATCAACGGTAATTAACATGTCTACCTGTTCATTATGCGCGGCTTCAACAATTGCTGTATTCATACCATAACCATCAACAAAACGATTTGGAATAACATAATCAACAAAACCGCCTAGTTCATCAATAGCCATATATAAAATTGTTGTTGAACAAATACCATCAGCATCATAATCACCAACGATACGAATATGTGCTCCAGCCTCAATAGCAAGTGCTATCGACTGCTTAACATCACTCATAACATCAAATAGTGTCGGATCATGCAATTGATCAATACTAGGATGTAAGAATTGCTGGATCTCGGCTTCGCTGTGATATCCGCGTCCAGAAATAAGATTAGCAACCCATTCCGGAAGTTTCCACTTCTTAGCAATCTTTCTTACTTCCTCATTTATCTCTTCATCTGGCATCTGCCATTTCATTCTCGATTCAAGCATCGATGCACCACCTTTAAAGGAAAAAACCACACTCGAAATACTCTTACAAGTGCGGCCTTCTCATTACTCAATAATTTGCGCAAAAACATCCGAAAGATTAGCTTTTGGTTGTTTAAACGTTTGTAACTGCAAATAATCAATAATTTCTTTCTGGCTTAAACCAAAAATATCTGATACTGCCTGATGCAGCATCAATGTTGGCTTATGACGCCAGTATACCGTTGTTAAGCATCCCCAAACATCATTTGAAGAAACATCTCGGTATCCATTTTGTCTAAATTCCTGAGCTTTGCATTCAACAGCAAATTGAACCTGTTGATACAAATTATCAAACTCTTTATCACTCACGACAATGACCCCGTTTCATATAAAACTATTTTGCTTGCTCTTCCGGTTCTGATTGTAAACGGGCAATTGCGCTCTTATCAAACTTAATAACCGCACCGCTGGCAAAACGAATATCAATAGTAAAATCATCCATTTTTTCAACGATACCGTGCATACCTGCAGTAGTAACCACCTTGTCACCTTTTTTAATTTGACCCAAAAGTGATTGATGTTCTTTTTCTTGTTTCCGTTGCGGACGAATAATTAAAAAATACATAACCGCAATCATACCAACAATTAGCACACCATAAATAAGTAATTCTGAACCTTGCATAAAAAATAACCTCCTAAAGTTATATCAAATAATTTTTAAAATCCGCGTTCGCGCATTTTGTCTTTTTCGTAATATGCGGCGAAGAATTCATCGCGGAAATCTCCAAGCCGATCTTCAGCAATAGCTTGACGCACTTGCTTCATAAGATTTAATAAAAAATATGTATTATGATAACTTGTCAAACGTAATCCGAAAGTCTCATCACACTTCACTAAATGACGAATATACGCTCGCGAATAGTTTTTACAAGTATAACAGTCACACTGCTCATCAAGCGGACCAAAGTCACGCGCATATTGCGCATTCTTGATAACTACCCGGCCCTGACTGGTCATTGCCGTTCCGTTTCTGGCAATCCTTGTAGATAGTACACAGTCAAACATATCAACGCCGCGAATAGCACCTTCTATCAAAGCATCTGGTGAACCAACACCCATCAAGTATCTTGGCTTATTTGCCGGCAAAATCGGATTTAAATGTTCAATAACCCGATACATCTCTTCTTTAGGCTCACCAACTGATAAACCGCCAATTGAGTAACCAGGAAAGTCCAAACTCATTAAATCACGAGCACTCTGCTCACGTAAATCAAGATAACCGCCACCCTGTACAATACCAAACAATGCTTGAGTATCAGGATTTTTATGTGCCCTTAAGCCTCGCTCAGCCCAACGACTGGTTCTGGCAACTGATTGCTTCACATACTCATATTCGGCAGGTAAAGAAATACACTCATCAAAAGACATCATAATATCCGAACCAAGATTGTTTTGAATCTGCATTGCAACTTCCGGAGAAATAAACATCTTACTGCCATTTAAATGATTACGGAAATAAACCCCATCTTCTTCAATCTTTCGCAAATCACCAAGACTAAAGACTTGAAATCCACCGGAATCAGTTAAAATCGGGCGATCCCAATTCATAAACTTATGTAATCCGCCAGCCTCATGAACAATATCATCCCCCGGACGAATATGTAAATGATAAGTATTACTCAAAATAATCTGAGCACCCATCTCTTTCAACTCTTCAGGTGACAAAGTTTTAACCGTTGCTAATGTCCCAACCGGCATAAAAATCGGTGTTTCAATAACCCCATGCGGTGTATGTAAACGCCCTAGTCTCGCACCAGTTTGCTTGCATGTATGTAATAATTCATAACGAATTGCGCTCATTTATTTCCCTCCAAAATGTACAATACTCATTATATCATTTCGGTCCTATAAATCATAGCTTTTACTCTAATTATTTTTATAAAAAAACAAAAGCACAGTCAAATCAAGTTTAACCGTGCTTTCCAGCTTATTTACTCTGTTTTGCAAGTAAATCACGAATTTCAGCCAATAATTTTTCTTGCGTTTCTTCATGCTGCTCTTCAACAGCTTCTTCTTTCTTCTTACGTAGCGATTGAGCCTTAACCAGTACCCGCAGGAACAAGAAAACAACGAATGCAATAATCAAGAAGTTAACTACAGCTTGAATAAAGTTACCATATGGAATTACTGCATTATTAATTGTTACTGTCAATGATTTAAATGAATCTTTACCGATAAAAATACTCACAACCGGCATAATGATATCATTTACCAATGAATTAACAATTGCGGTGAACGCTGCTCCAATAACAACCCCAACAGCTAAATCCAATACGCTGCCACGCATCAAGAATTCTTTAAAATCACTCCAAAAAGATTTCATACTTTCAACTCCTATCGATATTCATTATATCAAAAAAAATGATTATTACAACGAATCAGCATCATCCAATGATGTCAAAATATATGTTGGTCGCTGCTCGAAGCTGAAAACATACTCCTGCTTATGAACGCCGGTTTCAACAAAAATCGTATCAATACCAAATTGAATACCGCCCAAAATATCAGTATCATAATTATCACCAACTAAGACGGTCGAAACTTTATCTAAATCAAAGCGCTCAAAAACATATTCCAAAATCGGTCGCATTGGCTTACCAATAACAAACGGCTCCGCACCACTCGCCGTTGCAATTGCCGCCAATATCGCTCCAGCACCAGGCAGAAAACCATGCTCATGCGGCAACTTAACATCCCCATTGGTACCAATAAATACCGCACCATTTAAAATCGCCTGTTGTGCAATAGCCAGCTTCTTATAATCAAAACCACTATCCAACCCGGCAACAACCAAATCTGCATCACCATTATCAACTACACAAACATTTGCTTGCTTAAGCGCCTCAAACAATCCTTGCTCACCAATTGCAAATACTTTAGCATTTGGATAATTAACAGCAACATAACCTGCTGTTGCAATCGCACTGGTAACAACTTGGGACACATCAACTGCAACACCCATACCTCGCAACTTTTCAACAACACTATCTGGTGTTTTCGTTGAATTATTGGTGATAAAATAATACGGAACATTAGTATCCGCCAAGCGCTGAAGATAAGCAATTGCCGCTGAAATCGGTTCATTACCTGTAAAAACCGTACCATCTAAATCAAATAAATAAGTTTTATACATCACATTTTTTTCCTTTCAAAAGCAAGAAGGCTTCTATACGAAGCGTATAGAAGCCTTCAATTTATTTCTTTAAAGATCCGAGTAAATCTTCAATATGCTGACCATATTCCATTGATTCATCAATGTGGAAACTAATTTCCGGCAATTTGCGCATACTGACTTTTTTACCTAGTTCAGTACGGATAAAGCCTTTAGCTTTATCTAACGATTTCAACCCGGCAGATTCACGATTATCAGCACCAAGAAAGTGAATATATACTTTCAAAAATGACAAATCTCTAGTTAGCTCCACTTCAGTAATTGTTACAAAACCAACATTAGGATCTTTTACTTCACGCATAATAATTTCACTTAGCGCTTTTTGTATTTGTGCTTCCAGGCGTTCATGTTTAACTGTACTCATTTTTTCCACCTGCTTTTATTTTTTTATTTCTTGCATTTCATATGCTTCAATAACATCGCCAGCTTTAATATCGTTGTAGTTTTCAATTGTTAAACCACATTCATATCCTGCCGAGACTTCTTTAGCATCATTTTGGAAACGTTTCAATGATCCAAGTGAACCATCATAGATGATGATACCTTCACGAATCAAACGAACTTGACTATCACGTTTTACGAGTCCATCAGTTACATAACCACCGGCAATAGTACCAATTTTTGATACTTTGAAAGTCTCACGAACTTCAATTTGACCAATGACTACTTCTTCAAACTCAGGATCCAACATACCTGTCATAGCTGCTTCCATCTCTTCAATCGCTTTATAGATGATTGTATGCAGACGAATTTCTACACCCTCACGCTCAGCTGCAGCACGCGTGTTCGCATCTGGTCGAACGTTAAAGCCATAAATAATAGCATTTGAGGCAACTGCCAGTAATACATCCGACTCAGTGATTGCACCAACAGCAGAACGTACAATTTTCACACGAACTCCATCAATGTCAATTTTAGCCAGAGAAGCTGCTACCGCCTCAGCAGAACCTTGTACATCAGCTTTAACAATTACATTTATTTCTTTAACTTCACCTTCAACAATTTGACGATTTAAATCTTCAAGACTCATCGCTGAAGATTTACGACGTTGTTCGGTAATCTGTTGTGTTGCTCGTTGCTCACCAATTTGGCGGGCTTTTTTCTCAGATTCAAATACTACAAATTTATCTCCGGCACTCGGAACCCCAACTAAACCAGTTAACTCAATTGGAGTTGATGGTCCTGCAGTTTTGATTCGCTTGCCTAAATCATTTTCCATAGTACGAACCCGTCCATATGTATCACCAACAACAATTGGATCCCCGATATTTAAAGTTCCGGATTGTACCAGCAATGTTGCTACCGAACCGCGCCCTTTATCAAGACGAGCTTCAATAACTGTACCTATTGCACGACGGTTTTTATTAGCTTTATAGTCATGAAGCTCAGCAACTAACTGAATCATTTCCAGCAAGTCATCAATACCTTCACGCTTTTTAGCTGAAATCTTAACATAAATGGTGCTTCCGCCCCACTCTTCAGGTTGTAAACCAAGCTCAGTTAAACCTTGCATAACCCGCGTCGGATCAGCACCTGGTTTATCCATTTTGTTTACAGCCACGATAATTGGTACATTCGCAGCTAAAGCATGTTCTACCGCTTCTTTTGTTTGTGGCATAACACCATCATCAGCAGCAACAACAATAATAGCAATATCAGTTACTTCTGCACCGCGGGCACGCATTGAAGTAAATGCCTCATGTCCCGGAGTATCTAAGAAGGTAATTTCCTTACCATTATGAGCAACTTGATAAGCACCAATATGCTGAGTAATTCCACCAAACTCACCTTCAACAACACGAGCATCACGAATTGCATCAAGCAATGTCGTTTTACCATGGTCAACGTGTCCCATAATAGTAACAACCGGTGGACGTGTCACTAATTCTTGTTCAGAATCATCTTCTTCATCTTCAAAGAATAAATCCAAGTCAGATTCATCAACTGTTTCTTCACGTTCTACTTCAGCATCATATTCAGACGCAATTAATTCGATTGCATCCGCATCTAAATCATGGTTAATAGTAGCCAAAATTCCAAGCCCTAAAAGGTATTTGATAATTTCAGCAACCGGCACTCCAAGTTTTTGCGATAATTCACCAACAGTCAAACTATCAGTATACTTAACTACTTTTGGTCCTTGGTTAGCACGAATTGCTTCCTGACGACGTCGTTCTTCTTTACGTGCTTCTTCTTGAATACGTAATTGCTCACGGCGTTGTTCTTCCTTAAGAACTTTTTTAGATTTTTTCTCTTCACTCTCTGCTAAAGCCGTTACACGATTTTTTTCTTCAACTTTAATTCGTGACCGGTTTTCAGCTTGAGCTGGGCTATCACTCTTAATCTCACTAATCTGTTTTTCAAGTTTGCGATTATTATTGTTAAAGCCACCGCTTTGTTGGCGATTGCCACCATCACGGTTTCCTTGATATCCACCACCTTGACGATTCCCACCATCGCGGTTTCCTTGGTACCCGCCACCTTGACGATTCCCACCATCGCGGTTTCCTTGGTACCCGCCACCTTGACGATTTCCACCGTCACGGTTTCCTTGGTACCCGCCACCTTGACGATTTCCACCATC